>CASFNK010000049.1 GCA_949295995.1 uncultured Pseudomonadota bacterium | reverse complement strand
TTCCAAAGCTTTGATAGAATATACCGGTTATCCTGCTTTTGCTTGCGGTACCGGTTTTGGAGATTGGAGTAATCAGCTTAGCGGTATTGGTGTTATAAAGTCTGAATTCTTCGCAGATGCCGGAATGGTTTGTGTTTGTCGTTTAACTTCCAAAATGCTTCAACATTGGAAAGAAGAATACGGAACGCAAGACTTTTCAGGTATAGCAATATTTGAAGCATTTCAAGATATATCTGTTGAATTTGATGTATCAGATAAAAATTGGACAGTTGTAAATATTACAGACAATCAAACAAAAGCTACTATTTCTTCAATGGATAGCGATTTTTATGAAGAAGATGATGATGATTATTTTGAAGAAGAGGATTATGAATAATGAGAAAGAAGTATCAAAAAGTTATTAAAAGTGATAAATGCACTCAGGCAATTGTTTTTGCCCGTGTTTCAAGCAAAAGACAAAAAGAAGAAGGAGTTTCTTTAAATGTTCAAATGGAGGCTATTACAAAATATTGTCAAGAAAAAGGCTTAAAGATTATAAAAGATTTCAGTATTGATGAAAGTTCGACAAGAGGAGATCGAAAACAATATCATGAAATGTTGGATTTTGCTCAATCTTGTATAGGTAGGGTTGCAATTGTTGTGAATTATGTTGACCGTTTGCAGCGTAGTAGTGATGATTCTTATTTGATTAATAAATTAAGAAAAGATGGTAAAATAGAAGTTCATTTTCTTAAAGAAGGATTGATTATTCATAAAGATTCAAAAAGTACAGATTTAACTTTTTGGAATATGCACGTTCTTTTTGCTAATGCTCAAATTAACAATATGATTGATAAGGTAAAGGATAGTCTAAATAAAAATTGGGCTGAAGGTAAATGGCAAGGCAGAGCTCCATTAGGTTATTTAAATCAAAGAAATGAAGATAATAAAGCAATTATAGTGGTTGATTCTGTTCGAGCTCCAATTATTAAACGTTTATATATGGAGTTTGCAACAGGATTACATACTGTTACATCTATTTGGCATTTGGCAAAAGAATTGGGGTTATATTCTAAAGCAAAGAATAGAAAGAATTGTTTGGTTACAAGAAATACTGTTTATGAAATACTCACGAATCCTTTTTATTACGGTGAGATGTGTATTAAAGGCAATCTTATGCCACACATATATGAGCCGTTAGTATCAAAAGAATTATTTAATTCTGTTCAAAATATATTTGTTGAGAATGGCGGTCATAATAGAACAAATATTAAAGAGTTTACAAAAACAACATATATATTCCGAAAACTTATTCATTGTAAAAGTTGTGGTTGTTTGATTACTCCAGAAAAGAAAATTAAAAAGAATGGAAAAGAATATGTTTATTTAAGATGTGGACATTCTGCTAAAATATGTAACCAAGGAATAGTTAATGAAAATGAAATTATTAGACAGCTGAAACAAGAAGTTTTTGCTAAGTTAAGTCTTCCTCTATCTGTACAAGAAGCCTTAAAAGAACAACTTTTAAAGCAATTAAATGATATTTCTCAATTAAATACAATTTTTAAATCTAGAATTACAAGAGAAATAAATGATTTGCAGATACAAGGAAAAAATTTGTTTGATTTTTGTCTTAAAGGAAATTTTCCTTATTCGTTTTATGAAAGTAAAAAGGCTGAAATTGATAATCAAATTAAAGAATTGGAAAAAAGCTTGGAAAAGTATAAAACTATAGATAATGATATGAAACAAAATGTAGTTAATGTAGTTTCTATGGCTGCAAATATTTTAGATATTTTTGATAAAGCGACTCCAGATAAGAAAAATCAGTTGTTACGATTACTTATTACGGATTGCAAGTTGAATGGCAAAAGGTTGGAGTATAGATTGAAAGCTCCGTTTGATAAACTGATTACATGTACTGATTCTCAGAAGCTGTCTCAAATTACTATGGATAATTTGGATTCGTTTGAAAAAGTTTGCGTATAATAAATTAGATAGCTTTTTTATATAATAAAGGATTGCATTCAGTATTAACAATTAAGTTATCACTAGCAAACATAGCTTCTTTTCCTGAATATTTTATACAAGCGGTATATCTTAATGGATATGTAATATTACGTTTACTTTTGTATATATTGTGTATTTCTGGGCAATCATCGTATGAGACCAACCATAAATGTTTCATTTTATTTATTTCTTCAAATAAGCGAACATGTTGTTGAGGCGTAAATGAATTCATATATAGTTTTTGTCCTTGTTTATAATAAGGAGGATCTAGGTAAATTAGTGTATTTTTTATATCGAGTGTTGGAATATCAGTTTTTAGAAGTTCCATAGCATCTTTATTCTGAATAATGATATTATTTTTGTGCTTTGCAATTTTTAAAATTTTTAAAATTAGTTTTTCTTTATTAAATCGTACATCTAGTTTCCAGTTGCCGGCTTGTGCTTTTCCTCCAATAACTCCTCCCATAATGATTCCAGAACGATTGGTTCTGTTTAAGAAAAAAGTTGAAAACCCCAAATCAAATAAATTTGCTTCATTTTTATTTAATTGAATTTTTCGCTGTTTTTCCCATTCATCTACGGTAATATCAGTATTTATGATTTTATCAATAAAATCTTCTGTAGATTCAGTAATAGCTTTCCAAAAAGCAAAAATAGAGCGATCTTTATCATTAATATAAATGTTTTTTACTAATCCATTAAATAAAAGATTTAAAGCAACACCAGCCCCTCCGGCAAATGGTTCAACATAATTGCCGTGTATAATATTGTTGTCTTTTATTAGTTGGGAGATAAAACCCGAAACCCTGCTTTTTCCCCCTGGATATCTTAATGGACTGTGATTAAACATTTTTTTACTTTCAATTTTCATATAATAATATAGTTGTTAATTTAAATTTTCACTAGTTTTTTATAATAATTCAATGTTATTTTTTTTAGCTATTTTATTAAAAATATTCAAAAAATTTGAACGAAATAAGTTATATTCATTTAAATGTTTTTCTTTCCAATAGTTAAAAATTTTTGTTTGTTCAAAAATTTTTTTGTGAAAGTTAAACCATTCTTTGTATCGTACTCTTTCTGTTTTATCACTATCATTTTTTACATCATTTTCTTCAAAGTATTCTAGTTTCAATGTTGGATATTTAGTTTTTTCATTTTCATAGTATTCTTTAGCATCATTTGAGAATAAAAATTCACGTATAAGTTTTTCAGGCGATAGTTTTTGTCCTTGTTTAGTTGGTAATGTAATATAATTATCTTTATTAATTTTAATTCTTTTTTGTTGATCAAAATCACCATCAAAAATTACAATATAATTTTTAAAACATGGTTCGCAGTTCATTAAATCGACTAAACTACTGCAACTGATTTTGACATTACGTAAATCAATTCTATTATTGTATCCATATAGTAATTTTTTTATAAACCATCTAGCTTCGTCGTCTTCGCTATATATAACAATTTTTTGAGGTGTTGGGCAATTTGCATCTATGGGTTTTACTAGTAAATCGTTTTCAATAAAATTATAATCGGCATTTTTTAAAACTTGAAGTTTACGGTTTTCGTAAGTAAAATAATAGGAAATAATAGAATTGTTATTAACTTTTTGGCACACATTCTTAATTAAAGTTAAGCTATGCGTGGTAAAAATAACTTGAAAACCTATATTTTTTGCTTCTTTTAATAAAATATCTTCAAATATTTTTTCCTGTGCTTTAGGGTGCAAAGATGCTTCTAATTCATCAATGATTAATAAGCCGCCTTTAAATTTTTTTCCTTGTTCTCTTTTTAATTTTTTAAATGAAAGTACAGCTCTTAGAATTTGACTAACATTGTCTTGCCCCGCTGAATTGGTTCTCCAATCATATGTAGTTGTATTAATTCCCATTTTTTCTTTTTTGGCCATTTTAACATCAATATTCGTAATAGATGCAATGTTTTCATGTTTGGATAAAACGTGATTATATTTTTCTATAAACCATTTATTATCTTCAGGACTAAATGATTGCTCATTTGATATTAAGTTTTCATCTTCAAACTCTCCAATGGGATATAATCGAGATAAACCTAAATACAAAACAGGTAATGAAAATTTAGCCTCATTTAATTTTTTCCCATCACTTCCTTTCTCTAAAGGAATAACTCTGAATCTTGTATTATCTTCTTGCCAACCTGTTCTGAAATATTTCTTTTTTATTTGTCCATCCAACAAAACATCTATTTCTAATTTGTTTTGTTCGGATTTGTCATAGTCCAAACTCCCTTTAATTATTTCGCTAAATTCAGCTCTGAACTGTTTTTCTGAGTAAGTTCTACCATCTTTTACTTTTAATTCAGAAGAATTCGCTAATAGTGCTAATAGCGTAGATTTTCCTGTTGCATTCCAACCGGAAAATACGGTTATGTATTCTCCGAGATCGATTGTAATATTTTTTAATATGCGAAAATCATTGATTTTAATAGTTTTAAACATTTTATATCCATTGTTAAAGGTAAATTTGCATACACCATCACTTGTAATAAATTCAAATTTGTTCTATATGGCTGTATCTAGCAAACTATTATAGAGATGTCAAGAATTTAAGTATGTAACATACTATTTTATGAATAAAATTCAATGCTTATCAAAAAGATTTAATTTTAATTCTTTATTCAAATCTATTTGATTAACTACGAAATTATTAGAAATATTTAGATTAACGTGGTCCGTGTATTATCCTATAAGTCCTGCCAATAAAAAAGGTCACTGTTAAGGTGGCCTTTTTTATTGGCAATAGAGATAGTTAGGTTCGAACTCACGAGGAAGTGAGTTTGACGCCAAGCGAGAGGCGGGCTTGGAGCACGCCGGTGAGTGAAACGAACGAGCGCGAAGGAACAAGCATTGCGAACGCAATGTCGCGGACAATCTTACTGCCCCAGCCAATAAAAAAACCGCTCGAAAGGGCGGTTTTTAGTTTGTTGCATAAGACAGTGTCAAATAGGTTAGCAATAATAAGGTAATATATAAAATTGCAAAGAATGGATATTTGTTTATTCTTTGTTTTATCATTGAGGAATAGAGGAGGGGAAAAAGTATATAAATCAATAAATAAATACTTCCCCAAAAGCTGATATAGGTTTCGTAGTTTTCCGGATTAAACAAGTAGGCTGTTGCAGAGCCCAGAATGGAGGGTATTAAAAAAAATCCGATTATGAACAGAAATATTTTTTTCATTAAAACCTCTCTATTAAATGATTATTAGAAAAGATAGCAAAGGCAATATTCATATTGCCTTTGCTGCGGTATTATTTGTATTTTCCGGTTTTGTGGTAGGCTTTTCTAGCTGTGTTTCCGACGGATTTACAATAATTTAAACTATTGTTTGGATTTTGTAAACATTTTATAGTTTCTTTTTCTCCAATATTAAGAGGTTTTATTCCAAATACTTCACGTTTTAATCGTTCATATGGTTTGCTGATTTTTTGTATTGCTTTATCAATAGTTTTATTGCCAATTTTTTTAGCGGCATATTTACCTATTTTTGAAATAGCTTTGTTGGTCATTTATTTTCCTTTCTGTAAGATTTAACAAAATGATAGTGCTATCAAACAACATATAGGAAATATATCCTACAAAATCAATGGTGGGTTAAATTATTTTTTAGGTGAAAGTAAATATAAAAGTCCGTGGATTATCCTATATCCCCTGCCAATAAAAAAACCGCTCGAAAGGGCGGTTTTTTTATTGGGGTTGATGAATATCTTTTAATAGTCGCCATGAAAATGTTTTCTGGTAGTATCATAAACATTAAGTGATACCGCTTTCTCAAAGCGTTTCATCTTGATAATTTCAAGGACGTAGCTTTCCGTTGTAAATCCAGAACTTCCCTTGTTTGCTCTTTGTAGCGCTAATTGTTCATCAAAATAGCCGTTTTTCTCAGCCTTAAGTAAAGCTGAAAGATTTAAGTAATCTGTTTTTCTCGGGCCTTCTTTTTCCATAATTATTATATTTTAAATAGTTAAACATCATAATTGTATTTCGAGTGTAGTATATTGTTATTTTACTGAAAGTAAATGTTTTTTTGATTAACTAATTCGCAGGTAGGTTCTGCTAATAAAAAAAGAACCCCTCGAAACAAGATGTTTCGAGGGGAGGTATATGCCATCGGACGATTAGATGTGTCCGAGTACAATTTCGTTGCCCATATTATATGCCGCGAAAGAGTTAAAAGAATTTTTTGACGTTGGTGATTGATTGTGGTATATTAAAAGTTAGTTTAAGGTGATAAAAGAACAATTCTAATGTGGAGAAAAGGTGGATGTCGGATGAATTTGATTGTGATATTGTAGCTAATAATGATGCAGATTTTGTTATAGCAAATAATGTAAAGTCAGGATATGTCCCCATCCTTTTACGAGGGGCTAAAACATTAGTAAGTAATATGAATTTTGATGTCGATACATGTTGTCAAAAGAATGATATGTTTCGCGTGAAGCTCAAAAAAGCTCAAGAAAATTTGAGAGGAACATCCTCAGATTCTGAAAAATTTGCGCTTATACAAAGCTTTATTGAAGATGCAATGCCCTGGTGTCAGGCCAAAGATGAATATGAAAGAACCGCTTGTATTTTTGATGGCGAGCCTTTCTCTTATATGGTTGATCATAAATATTGTATGTGTGCGGAAAGGGCTTCTATGGCTCAATATTTATGTCAACAAAGCGGAATAAAGTCTTATCTGGTTAATAGTATTGTTGAAATATCAAGTGGTGAAAAAGGAGAGCATGCATATGTTGTTTTTGAAAAAGATAATCAGATGTATGTTTATGATCCGGCAAATCCGATGAAAGATAAGGCGCCTCGTGTTATGGATACCAATATGGATAAAACAATTTTTGGGGATTTTATGGCCGCTGTGAATGAAAATTCCGATGTCTATGATCGAAAGAAAAAGAACTGTGTCGGATTTAATTGTCGGGGCGATGATGGCAAAAAATTTGTATATCGCAGCTATTGCGGAACTATAGAAACTTTGGTTAGTCCAAGTCGATTGAAAGCGGCTCGTGCGGCAAAAGTTATGCAAAACCAAAATAACGCGTCAAAAAATGACAAGGGAAATGAGTAAAAATCTGTGAATATTTTATATCTTAATTTATTATTGGTTGGCATTATAAGGTGATTGGCGGATATGTAAAGATATTTTTGATATAAAAAACTTGCTTAAAGAGAAAATTTTTGTTAAGGGTAAACTACAAAACTTATTATTAATCTTTAAAAATTTTTTATTATGTGTGTTCAAAAGTTTAAAACAATTATTACGTCTCATCGCTTGTCAAAAGAGCAGGCTTTGGATGCGGTGGAAAAGGTGTTTGCCAATATGGCAAATCGTCGAAAAAATTTACTCTTAGTTGGTAAAGATTTGAAAGTCGTGTCTGAGTTTGATAATGCGGCCGCTGTGGTGGCTTTAGTTCATACAGATAATGTAATTGCTGAATCTTCTTTTTTAGAAGATGTGTTTTTTGATCGGTTTCATTTTAGTAAGAAAGCTTATGTTAATATTGCTTTTTTTGAACCTGTCGGACATAACCTCGGACTTCGAGGGAGCGTTCTTTGTGTACAAAAGTGGGTGAAAGAGCATTATCCAGAATACCATGCAACGTTAATATCGGAATATTTTTCATCTTTGGCAGAGGATTGCGGATTGGAAGCTTTTTATGATTGTTGGTTGAGAGAGCTTGAAAATGAAGGTTGGCCTCAATATCGGGAACATCCTACGGCAGCTTGTAATCGTTATATCGAAGGGGATGACAAATTGCCTAATGTCTATGCCTCTTTGGTGTTGAGTCCGGAGGAGTTTAAGCAAATCAATCCATCGTTTGAGGCTTTTTGAGAATATGAAGGCTTAACAAAAAGGCACTCGTTGTGAGTGCCTTTTTGTTTGGTGCGTACAATGAACTTAATTGTAATTGGCATTGTACCAAAGCAGGTATAATGCAGCACACAAGAAAGCAGCGTTTACAATAATGGCGGCGATACTGAATGCACTGGATTTTTCATTATCGCCTTTGAAGGCGTTTATGCCGGCTAAGATTGACAATACCAAGCTAAAGGCAAAGCCTACCATGAAGGTAAGTAAAATATTTTCTACTGTCATAAGCTTAAAAATTTAGGGGTTATAATAATTATTTTTGTGTGTGGATTATATAAAGAGAGTGGTAAAAGTCAATTTTTTTGTGTAGGTACAAAAGTCGGTGGATTTTCTTTTTATTTGCGGAAACTGACAATATATTTGTTGACATATCAAAAAATTTTTAATATGTTTGCCAACATTAGCGGGGATGTATGTTTATGTCCTGAATATTTTTTTACGGTCTTCGTAAAAGCATTTGTAATTTTTTTATAGCGGATAAATCCATGGCAAAAATCAGTCCAATACAGTTTTTTAGACAGGTGAAACAAGAAGTTAAAAAGGTTACTTGGCCGACCAAAAATGAAGTCGTCAGAACTTCTATTATGGTGATGGTTTTGGTGGCTATTGCCGCTACTTTCTTCTTCTTTGTCGATCAGATTTTTGGTTGGGTTGTTAAGTTAATATTTGGTCTCGGAGTATAGTTTTATGGCTGCACGTTGGTATGTCCTGCATGTTTATTCCGGTTCGGAGAAAAAAGTTGCCGAATCTATTAAAGAACAAGCTATTTTGAAAAAAATGGAAGATAAAATTTTAGATGTTATCGTTCCGACCGAAGATGTGGTTGAAGTTCGTAAAGGCACTAAAGTTAATGCTGAGCGCAAGTTCTTTCCGGGATATATTTTGATTAAAATGGAAATGTCTGATGAATCTTGGCACGTTGTTATGAATACACCGCGTGTTACCGGATTTTTGGGTAGCAGAAACAAACCCCAACCGATTACCGAAGCTGAAGCTAAGCGCATTATGCAACAGATGGAAGAGGGAATTCAACGTCCGCAGACTGTTGTTGATTATGAAATCGGTGAGCAAGTTCGTGTTACCGATGGACCGTTTGCTTCTTTTATCGGCTTGGTCGAAGATGTCGATTTGGAAAAGACTCGTTTGAAAGTTTCTGTTTCTATTTTCGGTCGTTCTACACCGGTGGAATTGGAATTTAACCAAGTTGAAAAAATTAAATAATTTTATTTAGGTTTCAAGAGGGCGAGTAATCGCCCTTTTTTGTTGTATTGAAGCAAAGAAAAGAAGGTAAATTTTTAGAAAAAATACTTGCAAAATCAAAAAAATGTGATATACAAAGGCGACTCTAAAAGGAATTTTATGTCCTGATTTGGAGAGAATCGTGTATTTAATAATTTCGTGGGAGATGAGCCATTGGTCTTGATTACCACGAAACCTAACAAGAGGTATTGAAATGGCTAAGTCCAAAAAGAAAATTTTAGGATTGATTAAGCTGCAAATCCCCGCCGGAAAGGCTAACCCTTCTCCTCCGGTTGGTCCTGCTTTGGGCCAAAAAGGCTTAAACATTATGGAATTCTGCAAAGCGTTTAATGCAGCTACCCAAAAAATGGAACCGGGTGTTCCTGTTCCGGTTGTTATTACCGCTTATGAAGATAAATCCTTTACTTTTGAAACAAAATTACCGCCGGTTTCTTATTTGATTAAGAAAGCCGCTAATGTTAAATCTGCTTCAAAAGAACCAGGTAAATCTGTTGCCGGTCAAATTACAATCGCCCAAGTTAAAGAAATCGCTGAAACCAAAATGCCGGATTTGAACTGCTCAACCGTTGAGGCAGCTATGAATATGGTTAAAGGTCAAGCCGTTTCTATGGGTATTAAGGTAGTGGAGTAAGATAGATGTCTGGAAAAAGAATCGTAAACGCTTATAAAACAGTTAATAAAGATCAGGCCTATGCTCTGAAAGATGCTGTTAAAATCGTTAAAGAAAACGCTACCGCTAAATTTGACGAAACTATTGATGTTGCTATCAACCTCGGTGTTGACCCGAAATATGCTGACCAAATGGTTCGCGGTGTTTGCGCTTTGCCGAACGGCTCTGGTAAAAAAATCCGCGTTGCCGTTTTTGCTCAAGGCGAAAAAGCTGACGAAGCTAAAGCTGCCGGTGCTGATATTGTCGGTGCTGAAAACTTGGTTGACTCCATTATGGCCGGTAAAGTAGATTTCGATCGTTGTATCGCTACTCCGGATATGATGGGTATGGCTGGTCGTGTTGCCCGCGTTTTGGGTCCTAAAGGCTTGATGCCGAACCCAAAATTGGGTACTGTTACCGCTGATGTTGCAACAGCCGTTAAAAACGCTAAAGCCGGTGAAGTTCAATTCCGTGTTGAAAAGAACGGTATCGTTCATGCCGGTATTGGTAAAGCTTCATTTAGCGAAGAACAAATTTATGAAAACGCCAAGGCTTTTATTGAAGCAATTCAAAAAGCTAAACCGCAAGGTGCCAAAGGTACTTATATGAAGAAAGTTTCTTTGTCCAGCACTATGGGTGTCGGCGTTAAAGTTGATCTTTCTAATCTCTAATAAAATAGAGAACTGTTGATTTTTCAGGAATAGCTGATTGTTTGAATGAAAAATCAATATTAAGTTTCACTTTTTATTGGTGATTGTATTGAGTTTTGGTGCGGGAGGGCGACCTCCCAATCCGCTCTCGGAACAAATGTTCCGAAAAACTGTCCAAGACTGCAGGTGAGCATTCGTTATTTTTGAGGTAAGTCCTTATTTGAGTGTTCCTAAATATCCTGCATAGACGGGAGTAAATGCAAATTTATATCTTTTCTCCTGGACAGATTAGGTCTCGGTTTTGAGGTGCTCGTAACAGAGGTGTTTCCGAAGTTGCCGGTGCGGATAAACTGATATGTGTTAAAATAACATCGTTTGATGTTTTATTGTGGAGACAATAAGTGAACCGTGAAGAAAAAGCAGACTTGCTCAACGAATTAAATGCGTTGTTTAATGAAGCTGAAGTTGTCGTCGTATCTCACTACAAAGGTTTGACGGTTAAAGAAGTTTCTGAACTGCGTAACAATGTTCGTAAAGCCGGAGCAAGTTTTAAAGTTACTAAAAATCGGATTACTCGTCTGGCTCTGAAAGGCACAAAATTTGAATCTTTGGCAGATTTGTTCAAAGGTCCGACCGCAATTGCTTTTGCTAATGACCCAATCTCTGCCTGCAAAGCTTGTGTTGAATTTGCTAAAACTAACGAAAAACTCGTCCTCGTTGGCGGTGCTATGGGTACCGGCGTTATTTCTTTGGATGAAATCAAACGCTTGGCTACCATTCCGTCTATGGATGAATTGCGTGCTAAAATTATCGGTTTGTTACAAGCTCCCGGTGCTCAGCTCGCTCGTGTTACTAAAGCTTATTCTGAAAAAGAAGCCGCTTAATTTTGTGAATGCAAAATTTTGTGAAGAGTTAAATTTTTAGTTTTTTGATTTAATTAAATTTATTGGAGAAAAAATATGGCCGATTTAGCCAAATTAGTAGATGAATTGTCAGCTTTGACCGTTATGGAAGCTGCTGATCTGTCAAAAATGTTAGAAGAAAAATGGGGCGTTTCTGCCGCTGCTGCCGTTGCCGTTGCTGCCGGTGGTGCTGCTGGTGGTGCTGCTGCTGAAGAAAAAGATGAATTCGATGTTATCTTGGTTGAAGCTGGCGCAAACAAAATTAACGTTATTAAAGAAATCCGTGCTATCACTCAATTGGGCTTGAAAGAAGCTAAAGACTTGGTTGACGGTGCTCCGAAGACTGTTAAAGAAGCTGCTCCGAAAGCTGAAGCTGAAGAAATCAAGAAGAAATTGGAAGAGGCCGGCGCTAAAGTTGAATTGAAGTAAAATTTGAATGAGTGATGCAAAGCCCTTGAGGCGGTTGTGTTACCAGCTGATTTTATTTTAGTTTTGTAAAAGGACTGAAATGAATTTGTTTCAGTCCTTTTTTGTTGTGTGAAGAGAGAAAAGTTGGAGATGGGTGTTGGTTTGGAAAAATGTGATGAAGATGGTATTATCGTTTTGTGGAGCAGATTTGAGTTTAGAAGCACAAGAGATGAAGAATTTTCAATTTAGGCAATATGAGTTTGAAGTGTTCGACATAAGTCCGCAAATGAGAGTGGCGGTTCGTCCGACTTTGGGCGAAAAACTAAAAGCCGGAGAATGTGATAATTTTATCTCAAATATGGAGAATTTGATTGAAAGTGTCGGACAAGTTCCACTTGATTATAAAGCACCTTTTAGGGCGTCTTTTTTGGTGTTTCCCGAAGGAAAAGAGTTTGGTGAGGTGTTGGGTTTACCAATAACACAAGGTATGTGTGAGGCATCGGTTGCTTTGGATAAAGATTATCCTTTGGCTTTGATGGTGGATGAAAACTGGTTTGAAAACGGTTTTGGTGAGACGATGTCTCATCAACAGCGAGTGGGGCTTATTCATGAACTGGGACACATCGTTCACGGGGCTTATTTTCGCAATATGGGATGTATGGGCGAAGGTTTTGCAGAACTGTTGCCGCATTATTTGATGGGGTTGGAAAATCAAGCTCATCAGCAAAAAGTTTGCTCTTTGGCTGATGAAAATTTGCAAACGCTGGATTTTATTCACCAAAACGGAATGTTTGCTTTGGAAGCTCCCGATGGAGCAAATACGCAAGAATTAAAATCTTATATGTCGGTGTATTTGTGGATGCTGGGTTATATAAAAAGATTGGAAAAACAAGGACAATGCGATAAGTTTGCGGCCGCAAATAAGATGTTACAGAACTTTGCGGAATTTGATAAACAATCATGGCAAACAAAAATGTCTTTGGCGGCCAATTTGATTAGTATGGATAGTTTTGAGATGTTGCAGACAACTTCTTTGCAAAAAGAGGGAAAAAGTTTTCTTGCCAATCAAAATAGGGCACAAAATTTTTTACATTTTAATAAATCAACAGAGCGGTAAATGGCGACTCGCCGGTTTTATTCGGCTTAAATTTTTTCTTAAAACAGAGCATAAAAAACTTGACTTGAGATGTGAAAAATATCTTGCAAATAGAGTCGCTTAGGTATAAAAGAAACTGAATTTTTTCTACAATATTATTCTCCGAATCGCCGTCGAGAGGGTCGCACCCGAGGGGTTGGCGGGATTCATCTTTGAAGTAATTATATTTTTTAACCTTCCGCATGCGGGGTTCATAGCAAATATGGCAGGATTGGTGCGGAATCAAAACCTAGGGATGAAAACACAATGAAAGAATCTTATACGAGCAAAAGACGTGTAAGAAGAAACTTTGGCCGAATCGACGCTGTGTCAGATATGCCAAGTTTAATCGAAGTTCAGACCGGTTCTTATGCTGATTTTATCGAAGCTAATCGTGAAAAAGGTCAGTGCGAATTCGGTTTGGAAGAAGTATTTAAATCTATTTTTCCAATTAAAGATTTTTCAGGTAACGGTGAATTAGAGTTTGTTAAATATGAACTCGAAGAGCCAAAATATGACGTTGATGAATGCATTAAACGTGATATGACTTATGCCGCTCCGGTTAAAGCTACCTTGCGTTTGGTCGTTTGGGATGTGGATGAAGCTACCGGTGCTAAGTCTATTCACGATATTAAAGAACAAGACGTTTATATGGGCGATATTCCGTTGATGACCGATAAAGGTACCTTTATTTTTAACGGTACGGAACGTGTCGTCGTTTCGCAAATGCACCGTTCTCCGGGCGTGTTCTTTGACCATGATAAAGGTAAAACCGTAGCATCCGGTAAATACTTGTTTGCTGCAAGAATTATTCCTTATCGCGGTTCTTGGCTTGATTTTGAATTTGATGCCAAAGATTTGGTTTATGCTCGTATCGACCGTCGTCGTAAATTGCCGGTTACTTCTATTTTGTATTCTTTATACTCTAAAGAAACCGAAGACAAAATTAAAGAACTGAAAGCTCAAGGCAAAAAAATCGACCCGTCCGAAATTAAGGGTATGGATAAAGAAGAAATTCTCAGCTACTTCTATGACGTTGATACATACGTTGCCGATAAGAAAAACTGGAAAGTTAAATTTATGCCGGAACGTATGAAAGGCGTTAAATTTGACTTTGATTTGATTAATACCAAAACCGGTGAAGTCGTTTGGGAAAAAGGTAAAAAATTGACCCCGCGTTCAGCTCAGAAATTAGTTGATGAAGGTTTGGAATATTATCGTATTGCTCCGGATCAATTATTTGGCAAATTCTTGGCAACCGCCGTTATCAATCCGAAAACAGGCGAAGTCGTTGCCGATGCCGGTGCTGAACTCAATGAAGAAGTTTTGAAAAATATCTCGGCTGCCAAAGTCGGTGAAATTAAAGTTCTCTACATTGACGGTGTTAATGTCGGTCCTTACATTCGCAATACTTTGGAGGCGGATAAAAACCATAGTCGTGAAGAAGCCTTGCTCGATATCTATC
The DNA here is from genome assembly GCA_949295995.1 of uncultured Pseudomonadota bacterium. GTDB lineage: Bacteria > Pseudomonadota > Alphaproteobacteria > RF32 > CAG-239 > Scatocola. Next base: position 9,367 of record CASFNK010000049.1, on the reverse strand, counting down.
GTGTTATGCGTCCGGGTGAACCACCTACCTATGAAACCGCTGACCAATTGTTCCGCGCTTTGTTCTTTGATAACGAACGCTATGACTTGTCATCTGTCGGTCGTGTTAAGATGAACGTTGCTTTGGACATTTCATTTGAAGATGCTCCGGATACTTATCGTACTTTGCGTAAAGATGATATTTTGCGCATTGTTAAACGTTTGGTCGAATTGCGTGATGGTAAAGGCGAAGTTGACGATATTGACCACTTGGGTAATCGTCGTGTTCGTTCCGTCGGTGAATTGATGGAAAACCAATACCGCATGGGCTTGCTCAGAATGGAAAGAGCAATCCGTGAAAGAATGAGTTCCGAATCTCTTAATAACGTTAAGCCGCAAGATTTGGTTAATGCTAAACCGATTGCTTCTGTTATCAGAGAATTCTTCGGTTCTTCTCAATTGTCTCAATTTATGGACCAGAACAACCCCTTGTCCGAAATTACGCACAAACGTCGTTTGTCTGCATTAGGACCCGGCGGTTTGTCTCGTGATCGCGCAGGCTTTGAAGTTCGCGACGTGCACCCGACGCACTATGGTCGTATCTGCCCGATTGAAACTCCGGAAGGTCCGAACATCGGTTTGATTAACTCTTTGTCAACTTACGCCCGCATCAACAAATACGGCTTCATTGAATGCCCGTATCGTAAGGTGGTTAACGGCGTGGTTACAAATGAAGTCGTTTATTTGTCTGCCGATGAAGAAAGCAAATACAAAATTGCTGAAGCAAATGCTAAGGTTAAAGACGATGGTCATTTCGAAAATGATTTGATTGCTTGTCGTAAAGCCGGTGAATTTGAGTTTGCTCATCCTGAAGAAGTTGATTTTATCGACGTTTCTCCGCAACAATTGGTTTCTGTGGCTACAGCCTTGATTCCGTTCTTGGAAAACGACGACGCTAACCGTGCTTTGATGGGTGCAAACATGCAACGCCAAGGTGTGCCTTTGTTGCGTTCGGAAGCTCCGCTGGTTGGTACCGGTATGGAAGCTGCCGTTGCTAAAGATTCTGGTGCTACCGTTGTGGCTAAGTATGATGGTATTGTTGACGCCGTTGATGCTAACCGTATCGTGGTTCGCTCTCTCAACGACAATGTTGCCGATGCCGGTGTTGAAATTTACAAACTGCAAAAATTCCGTCGTTCTAACCAAAATACCTGCATTAACCAAGTTCCGTTGGTTAAGGTCGGGGATCATGTTAAAGCCGGTGATATTATGGCTGACGGTCCTTGTACCGATATGGGCGAATTGGCATTGGGTCGCAACTTGTTGGTTGCCTTCATGCCTTGGAACGGTTTGAACTACGAAGATGCGATTTTGTTGTCAGAGAATATTTCTCGTAAAGATATTCTGACTTCTTTACACATCGAAGAATTTGAAGTTATGGCTCGTGATACCAAACTCGGTCAAGAAGAAATCACTCGCGATATTCCAAACGTCGGTGAGGAAGCTCTCCGTAACTTGGATGAAGCCGGTATCGTTTATATCGGTGCCGAAGTTAAGGCCGGTGATATCTTGGTCGGTAAGGTTACTCCGAAGGGCGAATCTCCGGTTACTCCGGAAGAGAAATTGTTACGCGCCATCTTTGGTGAAAAAGCCAGCGACGTTCGTGATACTTCTTTGCGCGTTCAACCGGGTATTGAAGGTATCGTTGTTGACGTTCATGTCTTCTCTCGTCGCGGTGTTGAAAAAGATGAACGTGCTCTCTCGATTGAGCAAGAAGAAATTTCTCAACTCGCTAAAGACCGTGATGATGAAATTGCCATTATTCGTCGCTCTTTCGAAGCTCGCTTGAAATCAATGCTCTTGGGGCAAAAAGTTGTTGATGCTCCTAAGGGTATTGCAAAGAACTCTACCATTACCGAAGAGGCTTTAGATAGCGTACCTTCTGCTCAATGGCGTAAAATCGTTGTTAAAGACGAAGAAGTTATGGCTAAAGTTGAAGAATTTTTGGCTGCTTTTGATGCTCGCGTTGAAAGAGTTCAAAAACACTTCGAAGATAAAGTTGAAAAAGTACAACGCGGTGATGATTTGTTGCCGGGCGTTTTGAAGATGGTTAAAGTCTTCATTGCGACCAAACGTAAAATCCAAACCGGTGATAAAATCGCCGGACGCCACGGTAATAAAGGTACTATTTCTCGTGTATTGCCGTTGCAAGATATGCCTTACATGGAAGATGGTACTCCGGTTGATATCGTTTTGAACCCGCTCGGCGTGCCGTCTCGTATGAACGTCGGACAAATTCTTGAAACACACTTAGGTTGGGCGGCCAGCGAACTGGGTAAACAACTCAACGAAATGTGTGAGCAATATAAACGCGGCGAAAAAACGATTGATGAACTCAATGCCAAACTCAAGGCAATCTATGGTGAAAAACAATTTAAAAATGATATTGAGCCAATGAGCGAGCCTGAAAAATTGGAAATGATTTCCAACCTCAAAAACGGTGTGCCGATGGCTACTCCGGTATTTGACGGTGCTCACGAGGAAGATATCAATAATATGTTGAGTTTGGCCGGTTTGCCTACTTCAGGACAGATTGACCTTTATGATGGTCGTACCGGTGAAAAATTTGACCGTAAAGTTACCGTCGGTACAATCTATATGATTAAACTGCACCACATCGTTGATGAGAAAATGCACGCTCGTTCCGTTGGTCCGTACAGTTTGGTTACTCAACAGCCGTTGGGTGGTAAAGCTCAATTCGGTGGACAACGCTTCGGTGAAATGGAAGTTTGGGCTCTGCAAGCATACGGTGCTGCCTATACCTTGCAAGAAATGCTCACCGTTAAGTCAGATGACGTCAACGGACGTACCAAAGTTTATGAAGCTATTGTTCGCGGAGATGACGGATTTGAAGCAGGCGTTCCTGAGTCCTTTAACGTTTTGGTTAAAGAAATCAAATCTCTGTGTCTCAACGTTGAGATGTTGAACGAAGAAGTTTAAGGTAAAGGAGTTTTACTTATGAATGATATTATGAAGTTTTTTGGTCAGCAGGTTTCCGGTGAATCCTTTGATCAAATTAAAATCTCGATTGCTTCGCCTGAACAGATTCGTTCTTGGTCTTACGGTGAAGTTAAAAAACCTGAGACGATTAACTATCGTACTTTCAAGCCGGAAAGAGACGGTTTGTTCTGCGCTCGTATTTTCGGTCCGGTTAAAGACTATGAATGCTTGTGCGGAAAATACAAAAGAATGAAGTATCGCGGCGTCGTTTGCGAAAAGTGTGGCGTTGAAGTTACTTTGTCAAAAGTTCGTCGTGAACGTATGGGACATATTGAACTGGCTGCGCCGGTTGCCCATATTTGGTTCTTGAAGTCTTTGCCGTCCCGTATCTCTTTGATTACGGATATTCCGATGAAGGCTTTGGAAAGAGTTTTGTATTTCGAAAGCTATATCGTTATTGAACCTGGTTTGACTCCGCTGTCGGTTAATGAATTGTTGAGCGAAGAACAATACCAAGAAGCTATTGACGAGTATGGTGAAGATTCTTTTAGAGCCGGTATCGGTGCTGAAGCTTTGAAAGAAATTTTGGCTTCTATCGATTTGGAAGCTGAACGCAAAGCTATTCGTGAAGAACTCAAAGATAATAACTCTGAGGCTAAACGCAAAAAGTTGGTTAAACGCCTCAAGATTATTGAAGCCTTCATTGAGTCTAATACCAAACCTGAATGGATGATTTTGGATGTATTGCCGGTTATTCCGCCTGAATTGCGTCCTTTGGTTCCGTTGGATGGCGGTCGTTTCGCTACCTCTGATTTGAACGATTTGTATCGTCGTGTTATTAACCGTAACAATCGTTTGAAGAGATTAATCGAACTGCACGCTCCGGATATCATCATCCGTAACGAAAAGAGAATGTTGCAAGAATCTGTCGATGCTTTGTTTGATAACGGTCGTCGCGCTCGTGCTATTACCGGTACCAACAAACGTCCGCTGAAATCTTTGTCTGACATGCTTAAAGGTAAACAAGGTCGTTTCCGTCAGAACTTGCTTGGTAAACGTGTTGACTACTCGGGGCGTTCGGTTATTACCGTTGGTCCGGAACTCAAACTTCATCAATGCGGTTTGCCGAAGAAAATGGCTCTCGAATTGTTTAAGCCTTTCGTTTATGCAAAACTCGAAATGTATGGACACGCCACAACCATTAAAGCGGCTAAGCGTATGGTCGAAAAAGAACGTCCGGAAGTTTGGGATATCTTGGAAGAAGTTATTCGTGAGCATCCGGTTCTGTTAAACCGTGCGCCGACTTTGCACCGCTTGGGTATTCAAGCATTCGAGCCGGTATTGGTTGAAGGTAAAGCTATTCACTTGCACCCACTCGTTTGTACAGCGTTTAACGCCGACTTCGATGGCGACCAAATGGCGGTTCACGTTCCTTTGTCTATTGAAGCTCAACTCGAAGCCCGCGTCTTGATGATGTCAACCAACAACATCTTGTCTCCGGCATCTGGTAAGCCGATTGTCGTTCCTTCTCAAGATATGGTCTTGGGTATTTACTACCTGACTTATGAGGCTGAAGGCGTTATGGGCGAAGGTTCGGTTTATGCAAACTTTGACGAAGTTCAGATGGCTTTGGATAACAAATTCCTCGATATGCACGCTAAAATTAAGTGCCGTATGGAATATGTTGATGATGATGGTGAAATTAAATATGGTTTGGTTGAAACAACAGCCGGTCGTATTATCGTTTCGCAAATTTTACCGAAGCACAAGAATGTTCCTTTCTCTTTGGTTAACCGCTTGATTCGTAAGAAAGAAATCGGTGAAATCATTGATATTGTTTACCGCCACTGCGGTCAAAAAGAAACCGTGCTCTTTGTCGATAAGATTATGACACTTGGTTTCACAAATGCTTGTAAGGCCGGTATCTCCTTCGGTAAGGATGATTTGATTGTTCCTGATGCTAAGAAGGAATTGATTGCCGAAACCGAAAAACAGGTTAAAGAGTTTGAACAACAATATCAAAACGGTTTAATCACCAAAGGTGAAAAATATAATAAAGTTATCGATATTTGGGCAGCTTGCACGGATAAAGTTGCCGATGAAATGATGAAAAACATTTCAAAAATCGATCACGGTTATATCAACTCCGTTTATATGATGGCTCACTCAGGTGCTCGTGGTTCTGCCGCTCAAATGCGTCAAGTCGCCGGTATGCGTGGTTTGATGGCTAAGCCGAACGGTGAAATTATTGAACAACCGATTATCTCAAACTTTAAAGAAGGTTTGACGGTGTTGGAATACTTCAATTCTACCCACGGTGCTCGTAAAGGTTTGGCCGATACCGCTTTGAAGACCGCTAACTCCGGTTACCTGACACGTCGTTTGGTTGATGTGGCTCAAGACGTCGTTGTTACCGAAACCGATTGCGGTACGGAACGTGGTATTATTGTTCGTCCGGTTGTTGACGGCGGTAATGTTATCGTTTCTATCGGCGAGAGAATTTTGGGTCGTACCATTCAAGAAGATATTGTTCACCCTGAAACAGGCGAAGTCTTGGTTCAAAAAGGTAAGCTCATTGATGAAAACGATGTTGAAGTCGTTGAGGCTGCCGGTGTTGAACAAGTTAAAATCCGTTCAGTATTAACTTGTGAAGCTGAACACGGTATTTGCGCCGCTTGTTATGGTCGTGATTTGGCTCGCGGTACTCCGGTTAATGTTGGTGAAGCTGTCGGTGTTATCGCAGCTCAATCAATCGGTGAACCTGGTACGCAGCTGACCATGAGAACCTTCCACATCGGTGGTGCCGCTTCTAAATCTGCTGAACAGGCTTCAGTTGAAGTTCCGTTTGCAGGTGTGATGAAGTTGGAAAATAATCACTTGGTTGTTGACTCTGAAGGTCATGGTATTGTTTTGTCTCGTAACTGCGAAATCGTTATTCAAGATGCTCAAGGCCGTGAAAAATCTCGCCACCATGTTCCTTATGGTACCAAACTCTTGGTTGCTGAAGGCGACAAGGTTAAAAAAGGTCAGAAAGTCGCTGAGTGGGATCCGTTTACAATTCCGGTCATCTCTGAAAAAGCAGGTAAAGCTGAACTCGTTGACCTCATTAACAATGTTTCCGTTAAAGAAAATGTTGATGAAACAACCGGTATCGTTTCTAAAGTGGTTATTGACTGGCGCTCAAATTCAAACAGCGCAGGTTTGAAACCAAGCATTATTTTGAAAGATGCTAAGGGTAAACCGGTTACATACGATAACGGTAAAGAAGTTCGTTATTATCTGTCGGTTGATGCCATTTTGACGGTTGAAAACGGTGATGAAATTAAAGTCGGTGATGTAATCGCTCGTATTCCGAGAGAAAGCTCTAAGACAAAAGATATTACCGGTGGTTTGCCGCGTGTTGCCGAGTTGTTTGAAGCCCGTCGTCCGAAAGATGCCGCTATTATCTCTGATATTGACGGTATGGTTGAATTCGGTAAAGACTACAAGGCTAAGCAACGTATTACGGTTGTTCCGAAGAAAGGCGAACCAATTGAATACCTGATTCCGAAAGGACGCCACTTGGTTGTTCAAGACGGTGATATCGTTAAAAAAGGTGATATGCTGGTTGAAGGTACTCCGGCTCCGCATGATATCTTGCGTGTCTTGGGTGTTGAAAAACTGGCTGAATATCTGGTTAAAGAAGTTCAAGATGTATATCGTCTGCAAGGTGTTAAGATTAACGATAAGCACATTGAGGTTATTGTTTCTCAAATGTTGCGCAAAGTTGAAATTACACAACCGGGTGATACAACATTCTTGGTCGGTGAACAAGTTGACCGCGATGTCTTTGAGGCTGAAAATGCTAAAGTCATTGCTGAAAACGGAACTCCGGCTCAAGCTGATCCGATTTTGCTCGGTATTACCAAGGCTTCTTTACAGACTAAGTCCTTTATTTCTGCCGCATCCTTCCAAGAGACTACTCGTGTCTTGACTGAGGCTGCTGTTGAAGGCAAGGTTGATACCTTGAGTGGCTTGAAAGAAAACGTTATCGTCGGTCGTTTGATTCCGGCCGGTACCGGTACGGTTCTGAGAGCTTTGAGAAAAGTTGCTGCTCAAAATGATAAAGAAATTTTATCTCTTAAAGAGGAAGCAGCTCAAGCTCAAGCAAATCATGCTTTGCCAAAAGCAGAAAACGAAGCTCAATAAGTTTTCGTAAGCTAAAAATCCCTCATACCCTAGGTATGGGGGATTTTTTGTTGGTTTTCATTGACATACTGTATGGGGCAGATTAAGTTGCAGATAATAAATTTATTATTTGTCGTACTATTTAAATTTCTGAAATTATGAAAATCTTATTTATTCTGTTTACAGTAATCGTAGGTGGGGTGATATTGATTGGGTGTTGGCGTCAGTTGATATGGGCTTTTTATCAGTTATCTGATTTGCGGCAAGCTCAAAAACATCCTGAAGAGTTTCCTCATACGGATAATATTGTCTTTAATCGAAAGACAAATAAATTGGAAGAGAGCCAGCGTCCGATATTGCCATCGGAATAGTGTTGTTTGGGTTAAAATCCCTCATGCCTTTTCCGGTGTGAGGGGATTTTTTTTATAATATATTTTCTTGACATATTTTGTCTAGCAAACTAATGTAGGGATAGGAAATTTATTATTGTAAATTTAAAATTTATCATTATGGACAATTTGGAACAAATTTTATTAGTGTTGCTCATTGCTTTTGTGGTGGGTGCTATCGGGTATGGTGTTTTTTTGTGTTTTCTTTCCAGAAAATATAAAAAACAATTATATGAAGAGTTAAAAAGTATGTCTGCAGAGGAATTAGAGGATCTTGTACAACGTACAGGATATCTTCTAACAAATCATAATGATTTGTTGTCGGTGTCTTCGGCACTTTATTATCGAATTCGCTATGATATGGCAAAGAAAATGTCGAGTGAAAAGCAGAAAAAAGTATAAAATTTTTTAAGTAAAAAGAAACGGTTATCTTTAGGATAGCCGTTTTTTTGTTGCTTGGACAAAATTTTGCTTGATTTGGGAAATTTTAGGGAATATAGTGCTAAGCAATTAATCATTATTCTGGAAAAAAATACCGTGTTACGGCGGTTTTATATAATTTTATTGTTTAACTTTTTAATTTTCTTTTAGAGATGAAAACTAAAGAATTTTTAAGAGGCTTGTTGAAAGAAAATCAGCCTCAGGTAATTGAGATGAAAAATGGTGAAGCACAAGTATTGGCTTTGAGTGAAGAAAATGTTGCCGATTTTATCGGTGGCTTGTCCTTGATGGAGAAGTATTTGCTCAGGACAAGGATTAACCGACATCAGATTTCCGCCCGTTACGATGTTGAGCATGTAGCCGGAAGAGGAAAAGAAGAAATTCAGAAACGCATTCTGATTTCTGAATTCTGGAACAAGTTGTCCAATATTGCGACGCCGTGTTTCAAAAAGTAATCTTATAAGCCAGAAAAAGAGATTACAGCCCTGTGAAGTTTTTCACAGGGTTTTTTGTTGGCTTGTTTTTTCGCTTATCCACTCCTACATTATTAGTATCTTAATTTTAGGAGATGGAATATGAAAAAATTGATTATGTCGGTGGCTGCGCTTTCTTTGTTGGCAGCTTGTGCTACGGACCCTTATACAGGGCAGAGCAAAGTTTCTAACACGGCTTGGGGAACAGGTATCGGTGCTGCGGTTGGTGCTGGTATCGGAGCTTTGGTTGGCGGCGAAAAAGGTGCTCTTATCGGGGCCGGTGTAGGGGCTGTTGGCGGAGCTGCAACCGGTGGATATATGGATATTCAAGCTAGCAAACTTCGTCAGGAGTTGGTTGGTACCGGCGTTCAAGTCCAAGAAATGAACGGGCAGGTGCGTTTGATTATGCCAAGTAATATCACTTTTGCAACCGACTCGGCTGTTTTCCAAACTTCGTTTAACAAAGTTTTGGATTCCGTTGCCAAAGTACTCAAAGAATATGACCAAACCTTGGTTCAAGTGGTGGGTTATACCGATAATACCGGTACTTTGGCTTATAACAATCAACTCTCTCTCAAACGTGCGCAAGCGGTGGCAACCTATTTGCAAAACAGAGGTGTATCTGCCAGTCGTTTATCGGTTATGGGTATGGGACCAAACAATCCTATTGCCTCTAACAGCACGGCTGCAGGAAGAGAGCAGAATCGCCGCGTGGAAATTACATTGATTAATATGCAAAAGTAATTTGACGGATTAAAAAACTAAAAAAAACCCTCGTTATGATCTGTCCCCCGAAAGTTGGACAGTAAAAAAAAGTCCCGAAGATTGCGATAGCAATTTTCGGGATAATTTTTTATACTAAACCAAAACAGGAAAGGACAGAGCATGAAACATCATAAATTTACAAACGAAGAACGAG
>CASFNK010000048.1 GCA_949295995.1 uncultured Pseudomonadota bacterium | reverse complement strand
TTTTAGAAATTTTGAAAACTACCGCTTGCGTGTTCGAATTTTATGTGCTTAATTTATTTTAATTTGGTGTTTTGATTATGATACTTTTTTACAACTTGCCCCATACTTTGACGATGAACCACAGGCTCCCTTTGGTCGCTGCTCAAACAGATAACCCAAAGCCAATAAAAAAACCTCCCACGAGGGGAGGTTTTTTTATTGGCTCCGGCTGCCTGATTCGAACAGGCGACCAATCGGTTAACAGCCGATTGCTCTACCGCTGAGCTAAGCCGGAATAATATGCGACCATCAAGTGAATTTTTGGAGGCCGGTACCGGAATTGAACCGATGTACAAGGATTTGCAGTCCTCTGCATGAGCCACTCTGCCAACCGGCCAATCGGGATACCTCATCTTGAGTTCCTCATTCACTCAACGTCCTCTATATATACAAACTTTTTGCTTCCCGTCAATAGCTTTTTTGCATTATTTTATACTTTTTTTGATTTTGTTTAAAAATCATATTGTTATTTGTTGTGCGCAGAGCTGTTAATTCATCTTGCAAAACACTCTCTATCTTCTATGATAAGAAAAATTTTTCACAGAGGAGGAAAATATATGAAAATTGCTTTGGCGGCCGATCATGGCGGTTTTGAAATGAAAAATCAAATTACCCAATATCTTATCTCAAAAAATTTTGATGTTGTTGATTTGGGAACAAATTCGGCTGACTCTGTGGATTATCCCGATTTTGCGCAAAAAGTTGTGCATAAGCTCCTTGCTCAAGAAGCAGATTTGGGAATCCTTGTCTGCGGTACCGGAATCGGTATCTCTATTGCCGCAAACCGCCACAAAGGAATCCGCGCAGCTCTTTTGTATGATGATTATGTGGCAAAAGTTGCTAAAGAACATAATAACGCCAATGTTTTATGTTTTGGCGGGCGAACGATGAAAATTGAAGAGGTCTTAAAAAGAATCGATATCTTTTTAGCCGCAAAATATGAAGGCGGACGTCATGACAGACGACTCTGTAAGCTCGATATTGATTAGGAGGAAATAATGGATTTTGAAAATAACTTACAAACAGAAGATAAAGACGTATTTGATGCGATTCAATGCGAGTTGGAACGTGAACAATATCAAATCGAATTAATTGCCTCCGAAAATATTGTGTCTCGCGCCGTACTCGAGGCTCAAGGTTCGGTTATGACCAATAAATATGCCGAGGGTTATCCAAATCATCGCTATTATGGCGGATGTGAATGTGTTGATGTGGTGGAAAATTTGGCAATAGAAAGAGCCAAAAAGCTGTTTAATGCCGAATTTGTTAATGTTCAGCCGCATTCGGGAAGTCAAGCCAACACAGCCGTATATGTGGCTTTGTTGCAGCCTAGGGACGTAATTATGGGAATGTCTTTAGATGCCGGTGGGCATTTAACGCATGGTTCTAAAGTGTCCTTTTCCGGTAAGTGGTTGACTGCCGTTCAATATGGGGTGTGCAAAGATACCGGTTTGATTGATTTTGAACAGGTGGAACGCTTGGCTCTCGAAAATAAACCCAAATTGATTATTGCCGGAGGTTCAGCTTATCCGAGACAAATTGATTTTAAGCGTTTTCGTGAGATTGCCGATAAAGTAGGGGCTTATTTTATGGTCGATATGGCGCATTTTGCCGGACTCGTTGCCGGCGGGGTTCATCCGAATCCTTTGGAATATGCAGATGTGGTTACAACCACAACTCACAAAACTTTGCGTGGTCCAAGAGGTGGTATGATTTTAACCAATAATCCAGAAATTGCTAAAAAAATTAATTCTGCAATTTTCCCTGGTACACAAGGCGGGCCTTTGATGCATGTGATTGCCGCTAAAGCGGTTTGCTTTGGTGAGGATTTAACTCCACAATTTAAGGAATATGCTCAACAAGTGGTGAAAAATGCTCACCAAATGGGTGAAGTTCTCAAAAGCAGAGGGCTCGATTTAGTTTCAGGTGGTACCGATACGCATTTGTTATTAGTGGATTTGAGGCCGAAAAATATGACCGGCGATGTGGTAACCCAAGCCCTAGAGAGAGCTCATATTACTTGTAATAAAAATGCTATTCCGTTTGATCCGATGCCGCCGAAAGTAACGTCCGGTATCAGAGTGGGAACGCCGGCCGGTACGACTCGCGGTTTTAAGGAAGAAGAATTTGCGCAAATTGCCAATTGGATATGTGATGTGATTGATGCTTTGGCAAAAGGTAATGCCGAGGAAGTCATTGAGCAAACAGCACAAAAAGTGATTGCTTTATGCAAGAAATTCCCGATTTATAAGTAACTTTGTAACAAAAGCACCTCAGATTTTATGTCTGAGGTGTTTTTTTATAGTTGGTATTGATGAACTTTGAAACTTTGCCAGAATAAATGGCTGTCAAAACAAGCTATTTCGGTCAATTGGGGAAAAGAACAATCTATTGAAAAAATAAAGGTGCCTTTTTTCCCTGTTTCTAAAAGTCTTTTTTGTAGGTCCGGTATGATTTTAGGGACTAAGAAACAGACGATAATATCTGTGTCGTGGTAATCATAGGCTAGCATATCTTGATTAAAATAGGTTATGTTTTGTAAGTTACGGCTGCGAAATAAGCATATCTTATATAGTAATTTATCCCATTCGATTCCGATAAATTTGTGTTGAGGATAGGCTCGAGCCAGTGGTATTAATAAGGAGCCAATACCACAACCTGGGTCAACAATTTGTAGGCTTTTTTGACTTCCTTTTAGAAGTGGCGATAATTGTTTTATGATTATTTTTCTTGTGTTATATGGGGCAGGAACAAATGGCGGATATTTGCCTTTTTGGGAGGAAATTATACTGTAAAATAAGTAGATGTTGTAAATCAATAATACAAAGAGAAGAAAGTAATTGTAATATAACATTGTTGTAACTCCATAAAAAATAAAGACCACCAAGTAAAGGTGGTCAGGGAGTTGAACAATCATATTTCATAAAATGACCCTTATGGTCTTTAAAACCATAGTATGGCTTTTGAACATACACCACAAGCTCCCCGACCCAAAAGTCAGGGTGATGTGGCCTTTATCTTAAAAAGCCTAACGGTTTCATCTTTACCGTATGAAATAAGAGCTGTTCAAGGCTCTGCACCTTTTAGGGGTACGCAAAAAAAATTATCAAATAAAATTTTGAAATGCAATAAATATTATTTTTTATTGAGAATTTACTTTGGGTATAGAACAACACCTCTGGTTTTGGAAAGCGGGAGGGGTTTTGCTTGTGAGGCAGAGATTTACTCTGCCTCAAAGATTTTCTTGGTCTGAGTGGTGGTCAGCTTATTGATGAGCTTGCCATCTTTGTCGAAGGCGTAAGCCTCTGAGCGTGTTCATATGATTTTTTTGGTCTTTTCATCTAGTTTTAATGAAAGTTCAAAATAAGCTATTGCAAAATAAGCACTTTATCCTTATAAAGAGAGAAGTAAAAATTTTCCGTGAGGTGAGGTATGAAATGTCCTTTTTGCGGATGTGATGATACGCAAGTTAAAGATTCTCGTAATGCCGATGATAATACCGCCATTCGCCGCAGACGCGAATGTCCTGAGTGCGGCTCCAGATTTACAACCTTTGAACGGATTCAACTGCGTGAGTTGGTGGTGGTAAAGAAAAACGGCGAGAGGGTTTTGTTTGACAGAGATAAGTTGGAACATTCTATCTTGCTTGCCGTACGCAAACGTCCGGTTGATATTGAGAGAGTGGAAAAAGTTGTAAACTCTATCCAACGCCGTTTGGAGAGTTCCGGTGAAACGGAAATTCCATCTGTTTTGATTGGTGAGTATGTGATGGAAGCTCTTTCTAAATTAGACCATATTGCGTATATTCGTTTTGCCTCGGTATATAAGGACTTTCGAGAGGTGAAGGATTTTGAAGAATTTGTTGAAACTATTGATAAGTTGGCTAAACCAGATGCCACGATAAATAAGGAAGATTAAAATGGCAAAGAAATTTATATCCGAAAAAATCAGAATGAAAAGCGAATCCAGATTGGCGGCCGTTCAGGCAACTTATGTGATTGCCGTTACCGAAAATCCGGTCGAAGAGGTGATTAAAGACTTTGTGGATGGTAAAGTCGGGCGTTTCGTGATTGCCGAAAAATCTAAAGATAAAGAAGAAATGGTGCCGGTTCATGAAATGGATAGCGCTTATTTTGCCGAATTGGTTAAAGGGGTGCATTCTCGCAAAGAAGATATTGAAAAATCTCTCAATGCTTATTTGGCAAAAGGGTGGACTTTTGAGCGTATGGATGAAACAATGCGTGCTTTGCTTTTGTGCGCAATTTATGAAATTACAACAACTTTGGATGTTGATGTTAAAGTAATAATTAAAGAATATGTCGATTTGGCTTATGCTTTCTTTACTAAACAAGAGCCGAAAATGATTAATGCTTTGCTCGATCAAATTGCTCATGATGTTCGTCCGCAAGATGAGGTTAAGGCTGAGTAATGACTAAGTTAAAGGTTTATGAATATCCACACCCTATCTTAAAACAAAAGGCGCAGAGGGTTGAAAAAATTGATGATGATTTGCGCAAGTTTTTGGATGATATGTTGGAAACCATGTATGAAGAGGTTGGGGTTGGATTGGCAGCGCCACAAGTCGGTGTGTCCAAAAGAATCGTCGTAATTGATGCGGAACAAGAAAAAGATGAGCAGGGAAATAAACGCGGTAATCCGATGTATCTTGTTAATCCGGAAATTATTTGGCGCAGTGATGATATGGTGTGTGGTGAAGAAGGGTGTTTGTCGGTGCCTGACCAACGTGCCGAAGTGGAGCGCAATGCTCAAGTGCGTGTTCATTACTGGGATTATGACGGGGTGGAGCGTGAGATTTTGGCCGATGATTTCTTGGCGATTGTGATTCAACACGAATTGGACCATTTGGATGGGATTTTGTATATTGATCGTATCAGTCGCTTAAAAAGAAATATGCTCCTGAAAAAACTCAAAAAATATCGTGAAAATTTAGCTCACGAAGAATAGTTTTTTATCCACTTTTGTTTTGTGAATTCATCTGTTTTGAAGAAAGGTGAGAGATGAAAATTGTTTTTATGGGAACACCTGATTTTGCCGTTAAAGCATTAGAAGCACTTTACCAAAAACACGAGATTGTGTGTGTTTATACACGTGCGCCGCAAGAAGCCGGAAGAGGTAAAAAGCTCACCAAATCTCCGGTGCATGTGTTTGCCGAAGAGCACGGGATTGAGGTGAGAACACCTAAGTCTTTGCGCAATGCACAAGAACAAGAGATGTTTAGAAATCTTCAAGCGGATATTTCAGTTGTGGCGGCTTATGGCTTGATTTTGCCTAAAGAAGTGATTGAGGCTTTCCCAATGGGGTGTGTGAATATTCATGGTTCTTTGTTGCCACGTTGGAGAGGGGCTGCACCGATTCAAAGAGCTATTGAAGCCGGAGACAAAGAGAGCGGCATAACAATTATGAAAATGGTAGAACAACTTGATGCCGGCGATATGTTGCTCAAAGGTGTGGTGCCGATAACTCTTGATACAACAGGGGAAGTATTGCATGATGCCATGGCTGAAATGGGTGCAAAACTCATTTTGGAAGCATTGGATAATTGGCAAAATCTTAAAGCTGTTCCTCAAGACGAATCGCTTGTGACTTATGCGGCCAAAATAGATAAGGCGGAAAGTCATTTGGACTTTTCGGAAAAGGCTGAAGTTTTGGAGCGCAAAATCAGAGCCTTTAATCCTTATCCGGCGGTTTATTTTGAATATGATGGAGAGAGATATAAAATTTTGCGTGCCAAAGTGGTTGATGAAAACGGAACGAATGGCGAGATTTTGCAAGGTGCGGAGCGCTTGGTGATTGCTTGTGGCGATAAGGCTTTGGAAGTGGTTGAAATTCAGCGTCAGGGCAAGAAAAAAATGCCGATTGAGGAATGTTTGCGCGGGATGCAATTTGTTGGTAAGGTTGCGTAAGAAGTAATGAAAAACCCCGTAGATGAAAGTTCATCTGCGGGGTTTCTTTTAGGCAAAGACCTGCAAAAGGTTATAGACGTTGAGGATGCTTTTTTCCTCAGTGTATAACCCGCGGGTCAATGATTTTTCAAACAGCTCTGTAACAAGCCGCATCATATCGGCTTCGTGAGCCTCATACTCCTTGCGGGGAGGAAGTAGGCCTTCCTTACGGCAAAGAGTATAGAACATGTTTTTCAGTAAGTGGGTTGCGCGCCCGTGGAGGCCTAACTGAATAATCAGTTTGCGGTGCTTGGTCAGCAATATCCAGCTCGAGGAGCTGAAATGCCCACCCATGAAGATGAACTCTAGTGCCATACCATTGAAGAAGTTGTGTTCTTCAGCGGATTTGTCTAGGAATTTATATCCCAGAGCATGCTGAAAAGCGGCCGCCTCCGAAGTTTTGGGTTGGACAAACAGATTGCACAAATATTTCATCTGCTTTTCCCATACGTCAGTAGTGTAGGGAACTTGCAGTGCTTTCTCCAAAAGTTCCATATCCATGGGGGCCTTTTGTGCCTCTTTGATGGCAAGGAGGATGTTTTCATCATGCTCCTTGTGGGCTTTTTCTTCAATTTCCGCCTGCTTTTGGGCATTTTGAGCCTCATTGAGGCGGTGTTTGAATTCCTCCTCAATATTTTCAAATTTTTCACCTGCATTGAGGCGCATAATGAATTCTTTGCGCAACAGAGGAAAAACCAGAGTTTTTGAAAAGGCTTTTTCTTGTGCCGTTAAGCGGCGTGATTTGAACTGTTCCATAATTATAAATCTTTAAAATTGTTTTACATAATTCTTATTTCACTCAATTTTGCATTATAGACAAAAATTGGTGTTTTGGCAAGAAGTATTTGCGAAAAAAATGCAAAAAAAAGACCCGAAACTTATCACAAGTTTCGGGGCTTTTGATTAAATGGCAAATTAGCTCGCTTGAACAGAGAACTCTTTGACAAAGTCATAATGAGTTCCCAGTTCTTCATCAAGCTCTTGCCACTTCTTCTGGGTTGTGGCGTCTTGAGCCCAGAAGATAATGTCGGCTGTCAATACGGCGCGAGCGTAAGAGGGAATCTTGTCTGCGTGGAGGCGCAAGAGTTTCCATGCATATTTGGAAACGTATTGCTTGCCCAGCAGTTTTTTCCACCAGCCCATGTCAACAAATCCTGCTCCGATATGTTTGTTAGCATATTCAAAGCAGTAACGCTTGATGTCTTTTTGTTGATATTTCAAGCCTTCAATTAAGACATCACCGATTTGTTCACGGTAAATGTCTAATTTGCACTTTGTAAAAATCATCAAAAAGGCAACCAGACGCTCTTCGTTGAGCGCGGTAATGTCATCATTTCCGGCGGCCAGTGCGCCTTTTCTTGCATTCCGGAGTTCAGCGGCAAAATTGCGGATGAACTCTTTCTTTTGTTGATGGGAGCTAAAATGTTCGTCCCACAACTTTTGTGCAATTTTTTTGCGTCTTTCTAAGTCCTCTGCCGACATCTGCGAGAGGATTTCGTTAATTTCTTGTGCCATTTTTTTAGGTATTTTTAAGGTATTATTAGATTAGTTTTTTCTCAAATGCCTTGGCTTTTCCGGTGATTTGATTACTAAACATTTCCGGATTTGCCTTTACCGTTTGGCAGAGCAGGCGGTAGTTGCGCTGACATTCAGGTGTGACATATTTTGTTTTACCTAAAAGCAGGGCAATCTTCTGCTCGTCATCATCAGATACCGCTTTCGCAGCGACATCTTTGATGATTGAAGTTATTAACTCTCGGCGGTATTCGCCGCTACATTCAATCAGTTTTTTGATTGATGATAACTTCTTTTGGTCTCTCTGGCTTAATTCTTTTTTTTCTTTCATTTTTTTAAAGATTTTATGGCTCTAGTGAACTTTTTTCACCTTTGCCTCGTTAATAATTATAGTTATAAAAATCACAATATGGTGCTTATAATAGACAAAAGGGACTAATTTGGCAAGGGTTAATTTGGAATTTTTTAGATTATTTTAAATAATATGCCTTATTCTTACTCATATTTAAATGTTTTACTTGAGAGGTTGAACGGATGAATAAAAATTTAAAAATAGCTTTAGCGGTGATTGTTGGCGGTGCGGCTTTGAGTTTGATGCTTAAAGATGACGTTAAAGTCGGTTCGTATATTACACATAAATTGGCTAAAGGGGATATTGTTGAAAAAATTACGGCCTCTGGCACGATTAATCCGATTTCAACCATTAATATCGGTACGCAAGTATCGGGAACTATTTCTGAAATCTATGTCGATTATAACTCAAAAGTTACCAAAAATCAGCTTTTGGCGCAGATTGATCCGGCTTTGTTTGAAGCCACCGTCGGGCAGAGGAGGGCGGCTCTCAGTGTGGCTAAGGCCGAAGTGCAAGTGGCTGAAAATGAAGTTGATTATGCTAAGAAAAATTTGGACCGTATCAAAAAACTTAATGCTTCCAGATATTCTGCCGATAAAGAATTGGATTTGGCTGAAAAAGAGTATAACAATGCCGTGGCTCAGTTAGCCCTGAAAAAAGCTCAGGTGGAACAAAACCAAGCCGCACTTGATTCAGCCGAAACGGAATTACGTTATACCAAAATTATTTCTCCGGTGGATGGTATCGTTGTTTCAAAAGAAGTGGAAGTCGGACAAACCGTGGCTGCAAGTTTTCAGACGCCAACTTTGTTTAATGTGGCAGAAGATTTAACAAAAATGCAGATTGAAGCATCCGTGGTGGAGGCTGATATTGCCAAAGTGCATAATGGGCAAGAAGTGGAATTTAGTGTCGATAGCTTTCCTGATGAAGTGTTTATCGGTAAAGTTACGCAAGTTCGTAATGAAGCCATTAATACCTCAAATGTGGTTACATACGAAGTTATTATCGAAGTGGATAATAAAGACCTAAAACTTAAACCCGGAATGACAGCTAATGTGGAAATTATTACCGCTAATAAAAAAGATGTTTTCTTGGTTCCGAATAAGGCTTTGCGTTTCTATATTACCGATGAAAATGGTGATACCAAGCGTTATAAAGATAAGGGTATTTGGGTGTTGGATGGAAATACTCCGGAGAGAATCGTTATTAAAACCGGTGTGGCTGATGATGATTTTACCGAAATCAGTGCCGATGGCTTAACTGAGGGAATGAAAGTAATTTTGGAAGAAAATTCTGCCGAAGCTGAGGCTAAACGCCAAATGAGAATGAGGATGCCACATTAATGTCATTGATTGAGCTTAAAAATATTACAAAATCTTATCCTTTGGATGGATTAAATCTTAAAATTCTGAAAGGTATTTCTTTGCAAATTAATACCGGGGAATTTGTGGCGATTATGGGACCATCAGGATCGGGAAAATCAACATTGATGAATATTTTGGGCTGTTTGGATAAACCGAGCAGCGGGCATTATATGCTTGATGGTAAAAATGTTGAAAAACTCTCTGCCGATGAGTTGGCTGAAATCCGAAATCAAAAAATAGGGTTTGTGTTTCAGGGGTTTAATTTGCTTTCTCGCACCAGTGCCTTGGAAAATGTGGAACTGCCGATGGTGTATGCTAATGTTGCCCCTGCGGAAAGGCAAGAACGTGCCGTAAAAGCCTTAAAGCAAGTCGGCTTGGAAAAGAGAATGTATCATCAACCAAATCAACTTTCGGGCGGACAACAACAACGTGTGGCTATTGCCAGAGCCGTAGTCAATGACGCGCCGATTATTTTTGCCGATGAGCCGACGGGTAATTTGGATACCAAAATGAGTATCGAAATTATGGAGCTCTTTACCAAACTCAATAAAGATTTGGGACGAACCATTATTTTGGTTACTCACGAGGAAGATATTGCTCTTTATGCCGACAGAATTATTAAAATTGTTGATGGTGAAATTCATTCCGACGAAAAAGTGAAAAATAAGAAAGTGGTGGCTCATGATTGATTTAACAACCGTTTCCAGTATTGCTCTGCGTGCCATTAAAGCTAATAAAATGCGCTCAATTCTCACCAGCTTGGGTATTATTATCGGTGTGGGCGCGGTTATTGTTATGTTGGCGATTGGAAACGGGGCGCAAATTTCCATTCAACAAGAAATGAAAACCATGGGGTCCAACTTGTTAATCGTGCGCTCTGGGGTGGCGACTTCTAGCGGGGCGAGAGGAGGGCGAGGCTCTCAACCTACTATGAAAAAAAGCGATGGTGATGCCATTCAGGCAAAAATTTCAAAAATCAGGTTAGCGGCACCAGTGTTGGAAGAAACCGCGCAAATGGTGTATGGTAATGCTAACTGGTCAACGCAAATTACTGGTACGGATAGACGCTATTTTCAAATTAAAGATTGGGGATTGAGCTATGGCAGAAATTTTACCAACAGTGATGTGAAAAATGCCAGCAAAGTTACAATCTTGGGACAAACCGTGGTTTATGAATTGTTTGGTGATGTTGATCCTTTGGGCAAAACCATTCGTATTAAAGGAATTCCGTTTGAAGTTATCGGCGTGTTGGAAAAAAGAGGCGAAAACGGTATGGGCTTTGACCAAGATGATGTGGTGTTTATTCCAATCACAACGGCTCAGAAAAAAGTTATGGGTATTCAATTGCCCGATCAGGTGAAAATGGTTATGTTACAAGCCATTGATGCTGAGAGTACTTATTCCGTACAAGATGAAATTAAGCAACTCTTGCGGCAAAGGCATAATTTGGGTTCCAATAAAGAAGACGACTTTGTGATTATGAACTTAACCCAAATGATGGAAATGATGGAAAATTCAACCCGTATTATGACGATTTTGCTGGGGTCTATTGCTTCCATTTCTTTATTGGTGGGTGGTATCGGTATTATGAACATTATGCTGGTCTCCGTAACCGAAAGAACACGCGAAATCGGTATTCGTATGGCAATAGGGGCTAAGTCTTGGGATATTCGTTGGCAATTTTTGATGGAATCTTTGGTTTTGTCTCTTATCGGCGGATTGGTTGGCGTGGTTTTGGGCGTCGGCGGAGCATTTGCTGTCGGATATTTTAGTTCTTTGCCGGCGAAAGTGTCGTTATTGTATATCTTGTTACCATTTTCTTTTTCAGGGGTGGTCGGCTTGTTCTTCGGCTTTTATCCGGCTTATAAAGCCTCGCTTTTGAACCCGATAAATGCTTTGCGCTATGAATAAGCGTTAAATAAACGACACAAAAAACCCCGCAGAGAGCGGGGCTTTTGGGTATATTATGCGGTTATTGCTTTTTGGGTTCATCAGGGTCGCGTAAGACGTAGCCTCTTCCCCAAACGGTTTCAATATAATTCTTACCGCCTGATGCTTTTTCCAATTTTTTACGAAGTTTGCAGATGAACACATCGATAATTTTTAATTCCGGTTCATCAATTCCGCCATAAAGGTGATTTAAGAATTGGTCTTTGTTTAGGGTTGAACCTTTGCGCAATGACAGCAATTCCATAATACCGTATTCTTTGCCGGTGAGGTGCAAAGTCTTATTGCCGACGGTAACGGTTTGAGTGTCCAAATTAACCTCAACTTCGCCGGTGCGAATAATTGAATTTGAATGACCTTTGGAACGACGAACAACAGCTTGAATACGAGCCAATAACTCCGCTTTGTCAAAAGGTTTGGTCAGGTAGTCATCGGCGCCGTAGCCCAAGCCTTTAACCTTTTTATCGGGTTCGGTTAAGCCTGATAAAATCAATACCGGCGTGTTGACTTTTGAAGCGCGCAAGTTCTTCAATACCTCATAGCCGTTCATATCCGGCAACATCAAATCCAAAATGATAATGTCATAATCATATAATTTGCCAATTTCCAAACCGTCTTCGCCTAAATCCGTCGTATCAACAATCATGCCTTCTTTTTTGAGCATGGTTTCAATACTTTGGGAGATGGCGTAATCATCTTCAACCAATAAAACCCGCATTTTTCAGACCTCCAAATAAGTTATTTTTTTATTGATGAGCTTATCATAAACTCTTATTTCTTATTTGTTAACTTTTTAATCGGGCTTGTTAATAATTATTAACAAATATTTTAAGGCTTGAAAACTGTTAAAAAACTTTAATTATCTGCCAAAATCTGTATTTTATGTGTTAGTATAATTCGAAATAGTTTTTTGATGAGGTTGAAATTGTCTGAACTGCTCAAAAATATTGAAGGCGAAATCGAAAAAATTAGTTTCGGAGAATATTTCGGAACCGTTACCGCCGTGCAAGGTTTGTTTATTGAAGTGAGCGGGGTTCGTTCGCCTTTGACAATCGGCGACAGATGTAATGTGCATACGACGCATAATAGTGTTGTGCCTTGTGAGTTGGTCAGTTTCAGAGGCGATAAGCTTCTGCTTATGCCCTATGGATCTTTGCAAGGAATTGGGCCAGGGTGCCGAGTGGATGTGGAAAATGCCGCGCCGGTGATTTATCCGCATGCTTCGTGGCTGGGGCGAATCGTTAATGCTTTTGGCGAACCGATAGATGGAAAGGGACCATTAATTAAAGGTTCAAAACCTTACTATATCAAATCTTCTCCTCCGCCGGCGGCTTTTCGCGACAGGGTTAAAGGCAAAGTTGACCTTGGGGTTCGTGCCGTAAATACTTTTTTGACCATTTGCAAAGGGCAACGTATGGGTATTTTTGCCGGTTCGGGGGTCGGTAAATCAACCTTGATGTCGATGATGGCAAAGCATACAAACTCGGATATCTCTATTATCGGGCTTATCGGCGAGCGAGGGCGCGAGGCAAAAGAATTTGTGGAAGATGTTTTAGGCAAAGAAGGACTTGAAAAATCCGTTCTTGTCTTGGCAACTTCTGATGAAAGTCCTCTCATGCGCAGACAAGCCGCTTATGTTACTATGGCAATTGCCGAATTTTTCAGAGATGAAAATAAAGATGTTTTGTGCATGATGGATTCCATTACGCGTTTTGCCATGGCGCAACGCGAAATTTCGCTTTCGGTCGGAGAGCCTCCAGCTTCAAAAGGATATACGCCAAGCGTGTTTGCCGAATTGCCGCGTTTGTTGGAGAGAGCGGGGCCCGGTGCCGGTACGGGTACCATTACCGGATTGTTTACCGTTTTGGTCGATGGTGATGACCATAATGAACCGGTGGCTGATGCCGTGCGCTCAATTTTGGACGGACATATTGTTTTAGATCGCGCAATTGCCGAGCGAAATCGTTATCCGGCAATCAATATCTTACGCTCAATCTCTCGTACCATGCCGGATTGTGATACGCCGGAAGAATATGCTCTGGTGGCAAAAGCCAGAAAATATATCGCCTCTTATGAGGATATGGCGGAGCTTATTCGCTTGGGTGCTTATAAGGCCGGTTCAAATAAAGAAGTTGATGAAGCTATCTTCTATTATCCTAAACTCGAGGCTTTCCTTTCGCAAAAGAAAGGGGAAAAAGTTTCTTTGGATGAAGGATATGCTCAACTCAAGGCTATTCTCGACACGCCTTATGTGGCTGCGCAAAAATAATGGGTTGATGACTTATGGTCGATCCTCTGAAAACACTTAATCGCATTCAAAAGTTTCATATTGATGAGCAGCGCAAAATCTTAAATGAGTTGCTCAAACAACAAGATGTTTTGCAAGAGCAGCTCAATCAACTGAATGAGGCTTTTGAAAGAGAAAAAGAATTTGCCAGAACCAATTCTGGAGTAGGCGATTTTGGGGCATATGTTAAACGCTATATGCAACAAAGAGAAAATTTAGAAATGCAACTCTCCGTTCTGCAAGCCAAGATTGATACGGAACGCGATATTATGGCAGACATGTTTAAAGAACAAAAGACATTTGAAATTGTTGATGAAAGACGCGCTCAAAGACGCCAGAAGGAAGCCGATGATAAAGAGCAAAAAATGCTTGATGAAATCGGTACCAACAGCTTTCTTAAAAAAACAAAAAAAACACCGTCTTGAAAGGCGGTGTTTTTTCTTGTTTCCTTATACATTAAAAATATTGGATATAAAGGAAAATGGTTGCTATTGCCACGCTGGTCAGCATGACCGGAATTGACCATAGCAAGAACCGCATAAAGTGTATCGGATGTCCTTCACGTTGTGCCATACCGGCAACAATGACGTTGGCCGATGCGCCAATCAAGGTTCCGTTTCCTCCAAAGCAAGCACCCAAGGATAATGCCCACCATACAGGCATCATGGCTTCGCGGCCGCCCATGTCGGCTTCCATTGATTTAATCATCGGAATCATGGTGGCAACAAACGGAATGTTATCAATTGCACTGGAGAGTATTGCCGAAGTCCATACAATCAATATGGTGGCTTTTTCAATACTGCGATCCGTTAATTCGATAAACATTTGTCCGAGCATTCTCAATACTCCGGTTTCTTCCAAACCATAAACAATGACGAATAAACCAGAGAAGAAGAAAATGGTGGTCCAATCCACGACACCTAAAATCGACTCTACTTTGTGGTCTCTTTCTGAGTGAGAGTTTCCCAATGTGTAGAGCAATAATAAAACAGCCGCGCCGAAAATGGCAATCGTACCGTTGGCAATATGTAGATGTTCGGCGGAAATAAATCCGGCTATTACCATAAAAAGCACAAATAATGATTTAATCAACAAACCTTTATCGGTAATCGACTCGGCGGCGTTAATCTTCATTACTTCTACTTGACGGCGAAGTGTGGTTTGAATTCTCTTTTTATAAACCATGTCAAACGCTAAAATGATAACAGCCATTGTTACGATAACAATCGGGGTTAATTCTTTGACGAAGTCCATAAATGATAAACCCAAAGATGAACCGATTAAAATGTTCGGGGGGTCTCCGATTAATGTTGCCGTACCGCCAATGTTGGAAGCAAAAATTTCCAACAAAAGGTATGGGTAGGGGTTAATATCTAATTTTTGAGTAATCTTAAAAGTAACCGGAGCAATCAGTAAAACGGTTGTAACGTTATCCAGAAATGCTGAAAACATAGCTGTTACTACGGCTAAAACGACCAATAAACCTCGAGGATTGGCTTTTACTCTTTGTGCTCCCCAGATAGCGACATATTGGAACA
This sequence comes from uncultured Pseudomonadota bacterium, assembly GCA_949295995.1. Classification (GTDB taxonomy): domain Bacteria; phylum Pseudomonadota; class Alphaproteobacteria; order RF32; family CAG-239; genus Scatocola. Next base: position 24,213 of record CASFNK010000048.1, on the reverse strand, counting down.
TACCTGATTTTTCGGATATGCCGACAATTGTCATCATACCGACAAGGAGTGAAATAGTGTTAAAGTCAATACCTTTTAAGGCTTGGGCTTGAGTTAATATTCCGCTGAAAATCATTACGCAGGCGCCAAGTAATGCAACGACCGCGCGATTGAGTTTTTCAGAGAATAAGATAAGGTAGCATACGACAACTATCGAAGTCGCAACCACTTTCGGGTCAAGTCCCCATATTAAATTGGCGGCTTGAGCAAGATGTTCTGCTTGCATTTGTTTCTTATTCCTCTTTGTAGTTAATTCTAATACATCTTCTTTTATATAACAAAAGCTCCTAATTTTGTGTTAAAATCAGGAGCTTTGTTAGAAGTTCGAGGGCTTTTACATAAAATGTCTGATATGCAAATATAATGCAGCTATGCCGACACTACCCAACATTACGGGCAATGACCACAGCAAGAACCTCATGAAATGTATCGGTTCACCGTGGCGTTGCGACATTCCGGCGACAATCACATTGGCCGAAGCGGCTATGAGTGAACCATTGCCTCCATAGCAAGCTCCTAATGATAACGCCCACCAAACCGGCATCATGGCTTCTCTTCCGCCCATGTCAGCCTCAATGGTTTTGACCAAAGGTATCATGGTCGCAACAAACGGAATGTTGTCAATTGCCGTTGAGACAAGGGCTGATACCCAAACTATCAGCATGGTGGTTTTTTCGATACTGCCTTCGGTGAACTCGGTAAATTTGTGTCCTAATAGTTCCAAAACTCCGGCTTCTTCCAAGCCATAAACAATGGCAAAAAGACCGGCAAAGAAGAAAATAGTGGTCCAATCTACCAAGTTGAAGGCTGATTCAACTTTGTGGTCGCGTTCGGAATGTGTGTTGCCCAGTGTGAAGAGCAACATCATTACCGCGGCGCCAAACATGGCAATCGTGCCGTTGGCGATATGGAAATGTTCGGCCGATACAAAACCAGCTATAACAGCAATTAGGACAAATAATGATTTTTTTAACAATGCCCAGTCCGTAATGGTATCAACGGCTTTGACTTTCATAACCTCTACTTGATTGCGTTTGTCGGTTTTGAGCTTGCGTCCGTATGCAAAGTCAAATACCAAAATCAAGACCAACATTGTTGCGGCAACAACCGGAGTTAACTCATTTACAAAGTCCATAAAGGATAAATTAAGGGCCGAACCAATCAAAATGTTCGGAGGGTCTCCGATTAACGTTGCCGTGCCGCCGATGTTGGAAGCAAAAATTTCCATTATCAGGTAAGGGTAGGGATTGACCTTGAGTTTATCGGTAATTTGAAAGGTTACAGGCACAATTAACAATACCGTGGTAACATTATCCAACAGGGCTGAGAAGACCGCCGTTATTAACCCCAGCGTGAAAAGCAGACTGCGAGGGTTGGCGCGAGTTTTGTGCACGGCCCAGATTGCCACATATTGGAACATACCCGATTTTTCGGCAATGCCGACAATTATCATCATTCCGGTCAAAAGTGCCAAGGTATTAAAGTCAATACCGGCAATGGCGGCTTCTTGGGTTAAGACTCCTGCAAATATCATAATGCAGGCACCGACAAGTGCCACAACCGCTCGATTGAGCTTTTCGGTAAAGAGTATCAGATAGCTGATTATTAAAATGGTTGAAGCCACTACTTTGGCATCCCAGTTGAAAATAACCGATGATGCGTGGCTGAGTTCTTCAAGAGGCATAACGTATCTCCAAAGAGTTATCAAAAATGTGAAATTTAGTCAGGCTGGTGCCTATCTAAATAATTTATTATTCCGTAAAGCGTATTCAACTCCTGTAATGTTAATTGATTGCGTGTGAAGATGTTTCTCAAATTGATAATCATTCTTTCACGCTTTTCACTTTGACGGAAATTTCCACAGTTATCTAATTTATCTTCAAAGTACTTAAGAAATTGTAAAACCTTTTCTTTATCTGCCAAAGTCGTCTTATTGGTGATGAATTGTATTTCGGGAGATTCTATTTGTCTTTTGTACCATTCATAGCCTACCAATAATACGGCTTGAGATAAATTTAGCGAACAATGCTCGGGATTTAGCGGAATTTCAATAATCGCGTTGGCTAAGCATACGTCGTCATTATGAAGTCCGGTGCGTTCGGGACCAAATAAAATGCCGCAACGGATATCGCTTTGCAAAGCTTGTGTCATATTTTTGGCGGCATAAGACGCAGTTTCAACCGGCTTTATCATATCCCGATGGCGAGCGGTAGTGGCATAAATTTGTTCTAAATCGGCAATGGCTGCTTCGGTGGAGTTAAAAAATTGGGCGGATTGCAAAATTTTTTCAGCTCCTGAAGAGGCGGCAATGGCTTTTTCGGATAAGTGGTTTTCTCTCGGATTGACCAGTCTTAACTCGTATAGACCGCAATTCATCATGGCGCGAGCAGCCATGCCTATGTTTTCGGCTAATTGCGGCTCGACCAAAATTATACTCGGTTGTTTGGAAATCATTTAATCGGCTCTTTATTCATACGGATTTATCGGATTTGCTACATCTAAATTGATGTCCTTTTGGAAATAGTACTTTAAGCCGATTTTATCATTAACGTCAATAGGTTCGGGTTCCTCATACTCTTGATTATTTTGACGCGCGTATCTTTTTTCGGTATCATTTTTAAACTTCATAATGGCTTTTAATTTTTGTGGCGAATAGTTGTTGACTTTGTAATAGTTCTTTTTATTGACACTATTTAGAATTTTTGCGCGTTGTTCAGGGGATATGGTATTGATATTGGCGGCTTGAGCTTCTAACTCAGTTATGGCATCTTCTGTACCATAAACCGGAGATGCCATGAGTAACACTAAAAGTAAAACGGAAAATTTACGCATCAGGTATCTCCTTAGTCGGTGCTCAAAATATCCATGGTATTAAACAAGATGTTTTCCATATCTAATCCGGTTCCTAATTCTACACCATCCATGATTTTACTAAAGGAGACACTTAAAGGGTCGCTGGCAACATATACTTCATCATAACTGTCTTGCAGAATTTTCTTATATTTTTGCGGCATGTCTTTAATGTTTTGGTCATAACTTTCCGGAATCTTGTAGCCCATCTTACGCAAGTAATCCGTTAAGACCAACATATTGTGGCGGTTAACTTCAGGGGCTAATAGTTCTTGACCGTTGGCATCGCCCCAAGAGGTGGCTTCACCTATGTAGTTTAATTTACCATGTTGCGCTGAGCCTCTCCATGTCTTAACACCACTACGGTCGCGGGTACGCGCCCAGGGGTCAACAGGAAGAACTTCACCATTGGTTTGACCGTCAGAATATTCCGGAATTGTCGGTGTGCCGGTATCAACAGGTTGATTGGCGACATTTTCAAAATAGCCATCATTGGGATCGGGTGCCCATGGGTTTGATGGTAGTTGTGCGTAGCCGTAAGATGCTGTTGCCATGCATCCTAAAAAGGCTAAGATAGAGAAATATTTGTTCATGGCCGCCTCCATAATTCTCCTGCTTCATTCTTTATAATACTATATTTTTTGCAAAAATGATAGTTACATTTGCGTTACAACTTTACTCTAATCGGCAAAAGTTAGTTTTTACTTAATGAAGCAGAAGATTGTTTTAATTCTTCTAATTCTTGTCTTAGCGCCTTGATTTCATTGTATAATTCATCGGTCGAAATGTTTTCTTGTAATTTCTCATCAAAACCGTAAGCACGAAATTGTTTGCGCCCTTTTCTTAAGTCATCAACTTTATGTGCGGCTAAGCCCATAACCGTGGTGTTATTCGGAACATCTTTGGTAACAATTGCGTTTGAGCCGATTTTGGCATTGTTGCCAATGAAAATGGGACCTAAAACTTGTGCGCCGGAGCCTATGATAACATTATTGCCTATTGTGGGGTGGCGTTTGGTCATTACTTTGCCGTGTTCGTCGAAAACTGTTGTGCCGCCTAAGGTAATATCATGGTAAAGTGTTACATTGTCGCCGATTTCGGTGGTTTCTCCTATGACAACTCCCATACCGTGATCAATAAAAAATCCTTTGCCTATCTTTGCTCCGGGGTGAATTTCAACACCGGTGAAAAAACGTCCGATTTGCGAAATTATGCGTGAGGTGAGGCGTAATTTTTTGTTCCACAAATAATGTGCAAAGCGGTAAATGAGAATCGCATGAAGTCCCGATGAGAGCAAAAACGCTTCCGTGCGGTTCTTGGTGGCGGGGTCGCGAGCAATGACCGCCTCCACGTCTTGCATTAAAAGCTTGAATTTTGATTGCATTTTGTGTTAAAGTCCTCTGAAATTGTGTGAATTTGTTAATAATTTGTACAACATTTGTATAATATACTTAATCGACATTTAAATTTAAGTAAAAAAGAGAAGTTATATGACTGAAGTTTTATTTAACGGGCATGCGGGACGCTTGGAAGGACGCTATCATCAAAGCGAGAAACCAGGAGCTCCGATTGCTTTGATTTTGCATCCCCATCCGCAATACGGCGGGACTATGAATAACAAAGTGGTTTATACTTTGTTCAGTTGTTTTCAAAATTTGGGTTTTTCCGTTTTGCGTTTTAACTTTCGAAGCGTCGGTCGTTCGCAAGGTGAATTTGAAGACGGTCCTGGGGAACTCTCAGATGCAACCGTTGCTCTTGATTGGTTGCAATCCGTTAATCCTGAGGCCAGACAATGTTGGATTGCCGGATATTCTTTTGGAGCGTGGATTGGTTTGCAACTCTTAATGCGTCGTCCCGATATTAATAACTTTATTGCTGTTTCACCTCCGGCGAATGAAAAAGATTTTACTTTTTTGGCTCCTTGCCCGACTTCAGGCCTTGTGGTTCAAGGTGGAATTGATGAAATTGTTAATCCCGCAAGTGTTGCTTCTTTGGCTAAAAAATTAAATCAACAGCGCAATGTTGATGTTGACTTTGCTTTGATTGAAGAAGGCGACCATATGTATAATAATCACTTGGTGGATTTGTATAAAGTTGCCGGAAATTACATTATCGGGGCAATGCAACGAAAGGCTCCTGCTAAAAAGCGCCGCGGACGCCGCAGAAAAGTGGAAATGGAGCAAGATCCTCTGCTTATCGGAAATTCTTCAGATGAGTTTGAAGATGAGGAAATGGATAATGAAGCTGAATTTGATAATGATGAGGCTTTTGATGATGAAGAATAGTTTTATCTTTTGTGGTTAAATATAAAAAAACAGGGGGAAAATTCTATCTCCTGTTTTTTTTGTTGATTCTTTTTGTATTTTTGAGATATTTTATATTTGAAATTTTATTATTGTATTACTCTTAACTTTAATTCTTATGCGTGTTATTATTGAAAAGTCAAAAGTGAAGAAAGTTGTCCGGCAAGGTAATTGTCAGGAGGTGTTTTTGACAACTTCCGTTTTGGGTTTGCAAAAATCTTTGAAGATTTATGATTGTGATAAAGACATTGCTTCAATGTTGAAGAAATCATGGGGGCGTTGTCATTCTACTTTGGAAATTCATTCCGTATGCGGGGTTTTTCCTATGAAGATTTTTTTAGATGGGGTTTTGTTAAAAGTTTTTTTTGAGACAGTGCCCGAATTTACTCAAGAATCGTTAGAAAATGCTCAAGATGCTTTCTTTAGAAAGCTAAATCTGTTTTTGCAAAATTATCCTAAAAAGGATAATTTTGAGAGGGTAATTTTTTCTTTTAAAGATGTTTTGCTGCGTGGTTATTCTGAAGCTCTGTTTTGTAAACTTACAGCTTTAGGAAAATTGCAGAACGATTTGTATCAGCGAAAATTTTCTTTGGTTTTGGATTTGCTTGGGTTGCTTTCTACTCAAAATGCGGTAGATTGTGTAATGGCTTGGCCTAAAGTTTTACTTTGTCCACATTTGTTTTATTGTATTCCCGAAAATTGTGCAGAGTTTATATCAACGGCATTGAAGTTAAAAAATTTGGAATATAATGATGAACAGATTGTTATATATCTTATTAGCATGCTATCTCTATTGAATAAGCGTTATTTTAATGATTGTGAGAGCTTAGAAGAATGCCGAGATGAACATTCTCAAGTGTTTGTTCAGCGAGAAATTGATAGGTTATTGTTGATTCAATATGAGGGAACTTTTGAACTTTGTTTGCCATGGGAAAGTGAACCTGCTTTTTTTATTGAGGAACAGGTTTCTATGGCTGAATTTAGAACTTATCTGGCAAAACAGAATTGGTAACAAAAATCCCGAGGTTTAGGCTTCGGGATTTTGATTTTTTAAATATCTTAAGATATAAATTCTGATAGCACTGGAGAGATTCTCATGTTCACGTTTTGAATCAATTTCCGTTACTAACTGATTGATACTGACTCCTTTTTGTCGAGCAATGTTTTCCAGCTCTGACAAAAACTCATCTTCCAGAGAAATGCTGGTGGAATGGCGTCCGGCGATGACAACAGATTTTTTTTTCATTAATTTTTCTTGCGGAAAGCATCAATAGAGACAACGCTTGCGACGCCGCCCGAGGTCTTGCGCGGTGTTTCTTCTTCCTCATCGTCGTCAAACAAGCTACCAGCGGTTTCTTGATTGTTTTCGCCGGAGGTGAAACTTAAGCCAAACTTGGCGTAAGGGTCGCCAAAATAAGTGATGGCATCAAACGGTATGGTTAAAGTTTGAGGTACACCATTGAAGCTTAGGTCTATGGAGAAAGAAGAGTTTGAGACAATTAAATTGGAATATTGGTGTTGGATGACAATGGTCATTTCATTGGGATATTGTTGTTTGAGCGAATCTGTCATGCCAACTTGCGGGTGAGAGGTCTTAAATGTGATGTAAAAGTGGTTTTCACCAGGAAGACCTTGTCTTTCTGCTATTTTTAAGGCTTCAATCACAACATGTTTGAGCGATTTTTCGATTAATTTATCGTAATTGATTTCTGTTAAATACTCACTCATCCGTTTCCCTTTCTGTTTGAATAAAGGCCGTTCTGTTGCTAGGTGGCCCAAACCCCACTTACGACTATCCAAAGCCATAAGAATTTAGAATTGTCGCTTTAGACTAAGCAGCCAAAGCAACTGGAGCTACGTTATTATCGTTAGCATTCATTTTAATTTGAACCGATAACGGTGGTATCTCACCGGACACAGCTCATATCTTTACTGCTCCCAGTCTATCCTGTTTCACCCCCATGGCGTTTTATTGGTGGAGGTGCCGGGTACTGCCCCCGGGTCCTAAAAGCCTATTTTATACTGCCTCTAGTGTCGTAGCTGATTGCTCAGCGGGAATTAGTATAGCCATAATCTTATGAGATTTCAAGTGAATTAGTTGAAGCGAGCAGAGGTTTTATTGACAAAAGGAAAATTATTGCTAATATGGGACCAATAATTTTATTTTTATGTCAAACTTAAAATTTATCTTATTATGGCAGATTATGAAAAAAGGTTAGATTTTCTAACGCCAGAACAACATGATCAACTTTTGTTTTGTCGCATTAAAGATGGTCAAATCAACACTTTTTTGGATATGGTTGCAAAAGGTTATGGTCTCACACCATTTATTTTGAATGCTCTGATTGATTTCGGTTATGAAAAGGTGATTCAAAAAGCCATACAGTCAAGTGTTCGTTTGGCAAATGATTGCTATCCCTTTTTGTGCTTTTATTGGGGGAAGAAAAAAACTGAGTTTTTTTTTGTGGAGCAAAAATACTACAATTACATTAAGGAAAATTTCCATGTAAAAACTTTAGTGGAATATCAATTATGGGACATTTTGGCTCAAAAAGAAAAATTTTATATTTTGGCAGAGAATGGGCAATTTGATATTTTGGCAAAGTATAAAAAATATCAACTTTTGGTCAAATATGGTCAATTGGACTATGCGTGTCATAAGGGATTGTATCAATTTCTTGCTTTTACAAAGGCTGGCATGGAAAGACTTATCCAACTCAAAAAATGGAAGGAAGTTTTTGAGGGAACTTCTTTTACTGCATTTAATGGTTTTTCTGTATCTGACATTTTAGAAATTTTGTATGATAATGGTATGCAAGAGCTATTGTTTGCCAAATGTTGCAACGATTTCTTGTTAGATTATAAGAAATATACCAAGCCTTATGTGGCAAATAAAAAATGGGGCACTTTAGCCTTTTTTGGTTTCTATGACGAGATAGATTGGGAAGATTATCTGGGGCAAGTTATTGAGAGCAAAAAGGAAGATGTGTACAAAGAAGCCGTTGAGGCAAAAAATTGGGCTTTTCTGGCAAAGCATCAGCAACACAAATTGCTGTTTAAAACAGGACAGTTCAAGTGGTGGTGGAAATCGTTCCGTTAACTCTCTGAAGTTTAAAATAAAAAAGCCAAAGGGTATCTTTGGCTTTTTTATTGGCTTTTAGAGAAATAGTTTTATACTCATCTTAATATGACGGAGGATACACTATGACGAAAGTTGCCATTTGGTGTCGAGAAAAAACAGAAAATCTGATTGGAGTGGGAAAAGAAATTCCTTGGAATGTTCCATCTGACAGTCGCTTCTTTGCAGATGTGATTGCGGAACAAAATGTAGTATTCGGTCGTAAAACATTTGAGACCATTCCAAAACAAATTTTGGAAAAATGTGAGGTTTGGGTGCTGTCTTCTTTTCAGCCGGAAGATGAACAAATTGCCAAAAATGAGCATTGGCTTTCTGACATTCGTTTTTTTAAGGAATTTGAAGAAGATTTGTATATCGGAGGCGGGGCACAGGTTTATGATGCTTTTGTGAACGGTGCGCCGAAATTAATGCCGGATATTATTGTTGATTGCGTTTATTTGGGCGAGATAAATTCTAAGCTCGAGGGTGAAAAAATTACCATTACACCATGTGTGGAAACTATGCACAAAAAATATTTTAAGATTACGGATGATTTTGAAAAAGATGGTGTGTGTGCCGCTCTTTGGGTGAAAAAAGGTGATTTTGTTGAACAATCGGTTTTGAAACGTTTGTTGCTCTTATTAGAAAGCAGGTAAATGAAAACCCCGATATTCTGATATATCGGGGTTTTTTAGTGATGAGCAATCTTACTTTCTTGCATATTTCCAGCCTTTTTCGGTGTTTTTGAGTTCAAGCTGAATGCCGTTTAAGCAGATGTTATCTTCCAGCGGTTTAATTGCGGCGTGGCTTGCTTCAATGGTGCAGATGTTGCCAGAGCCCATATCAAAGATGAGATAACTTTTGCCGTCAGAACTCTTGTAACCGGCACAGCAGTAAGTGTGATTGGCACTTAAAAAGTAAGTTTTACGATTGGGTGAGATTTTTAATCTCTCCAGCGGTGTGTCTGGCGCAATGGTAATGTTAAAACGCTTTTGAGCCGCTTGAAGTTGAGGAATGATTTTGTCGGCCTCAACATTTTTGCTTTGAAATCCTTTAGGTTTCATACGTCAAAAAAATTTAGAGGTTAATAAATATAGAAAAATAGTGTTATTGACGTTGTTATAATGGAAATTTTTTATTTTTCAAGAAAAAACGCCCTGATCAGGTATGATTGGGGCGTTTTTTTGTGTTTTTTCAATAGTGTGTTTTTCATGTTGCGGGGAGGTATCTCACGATAGCTGCACGCAACAGGTTAATAAGATTGGAGTTATTTTTTTCTTATTTCAGCAAAACGCTGAACATTTTCCACTCTTTGGCGGAGGTAGTGAACACCGTCGTATTCAAACTCCGTCAAAGGCGTCATGGACACCACATTGGCGGTGTCAATAACTTCAACCTTGGATTTTTTTCCGGATTCCTTGATGAGCGGGCGAACCGCAAAGTCAGCGCCGGATGTTATTTCTGCCCAGACCTTGACGGGGACATTTGGCTGTATCAGGTCTTTGCGGTCTCCTTTTCCACTTTGTTTGGAAACCACCAAGGTGAATGCTCCAACTTCTTTAATTTCACGTCCGGTTGCAGCAATCATTGCTGATTTTGTAGTGGCTGCGTTCAAGTACTCCTGGTTCAAATGTTTTTTGCACATAATTGTAAATTTTTATGCCCCTTGTGGGGGCGGTTAAACATATAATTATAAATCACTGAAAAGAATAAAAGCACAAATAAAATAAAAAAGCAAGTGAAAAATGACAAAAATTTCAGAAAATATACAAAATGGCTTAAGCTGAAAGACTTAAGCCATTGGAATTGAAGTATTTACTCCTTACTTACCGGTTCATATTCCGCAAAACTATCTTGCTTGTGGAGTTTGAAAGTTTGTCCGGCGAGTTCGGTTTCGCTGATTTCGGCAAACTTCACATCTTCTGGATTGGTCAAAACCGCATTGTGCAAGGTTTCGCCAACCGCAAGCAACAGATATTTTTGTTGTTCTTGTTCATCTTGACAGCGGATATACCAGACGGCAACCTTTTGTCCTTTACCAAATTGGGAACATTTCTTTTGAAAAGTGGCCAAGCGGGTGTGGACTTGCGACGATTCAACATGAACTTTGAATTTTCCGGCAGCATAGCCCAATGCGGTATAAGCATCGTGGCTGTTTAAATTTGTTACTTCTTTCATGATAATAAAATTTGGTTAGACATAATGATAACTGCTTGTGCTGGATATAAGCACAAGCAGTTTGTTTTGGCAAGTCTTATTTGATGGTGTTGATTGTTTATTTTACGGAAGAAGGGTGATGATTGCACCAATACTTAAAGGAATTGATAAATTATCATCAATTTCAATCTTGTCCTCGTACATTTCTGCCATGGTGGCGGCAAAAGCCGCAATGATGCTGGCATAAGTTACCGGTAAAATCATATTGCACAAAATCATAATAACCAAGGCACTTACAAAAAAGGCAACCGTGCCTTCTAATGATTTGTGTTTGTAGAGCTTCCTGGTGCCGTAGGCTTTGCCAAAAATGGCCGCGCAAGTATCAGAAATAAGCATGATACTTAGTGCGACAACCGCAACATTGGTCGGAAAAAGTAGGGTGCAGGCAATGGCTGCCAGCATTACATAAGCTCCGCCGCTGAGCTGGAGTTCGTTGCGCTTTAGCTCTTTGTTTCTTAATGCTTTATAAAAAAGTAATCCAAAAGTTTTTCTTGCCCAACGCCATTTCTTGTAATTACCATATTCCAAAATTACGTCGCCAATGAAAATGGTGGCGAAAATGGTGATACAAATTGCCGGTTCTACAAAATAAATTAAAGCCGGAATCCAAAGCGAACTCAGGTGGATTAATTTACGCAGGCATTCCTTTTTAAAGGATTTGTTTACATCGATGTGTAAATCAGCAGCTAAAACATTGGGGTTAAATGCAGAATTGCGGAGGCGATTGCGGTATTTTTCTATATTGGCTTTGTAGGTGTCTATATTTAGACGCAGTCCGTAGTATCTTATTTTCATTTCTTTTCTCAGTATTTTTTTGAATTTTATTGTTTGATATCATTATTTGCTTATAAAGTAAAGTCTAATGCGGTGAATTTAATAATTCTTTGATAAAAATCAATATCTTTTTGTGTAAATTCTTCTAACCAGATACTTAATTATCATTATGACCATAAATGCCGATATCATACTAAATACCGAATGCGAGAGAAAATGTTGCCCGCGATACATTTGATAAATAGATGCCGTCCAGCCTAAAAGTAACCCTAAACATAATCCTAAAATGCGTTTCTTTTTGCTCTCAAAACAATAATAAAGTGCCATAAAAGCAAAACCAGCCGTGGCGTGTCCCGCCGGAAAACAACGTCCCGGTTTGGGCTGAATAAAGTCAGCAGGATAGTCTTCCAAGATTCTGACAAAAGGGTAAAGCCCGTTGTAGATGTTGAGCTGATAGGGACAATAGACGTTGGTAAAATCTTTGGCACTGGCGACAATTAACGGCACAAATATAATACTCAACAGCATTATCAGGTAAGGTTGATTGCCGGCTCTTAAGTTTGGGTGCTTAATTGAATATAGTAGGCGCATTAAACAAAAGACGGCAGTGGCAATTAAGATATTCTTTAAACCGGAATAAAAAATAAAACTCAGTTTTTTATGCAATTCCGGATAGATTAACCAGCGATTATTAGCACGGTCAAAAAAATGCTCCTGCAATATCACATCCCAGTCAGTATAATATTCCAGTACTAAAACACCTAACAGTAATAGTGCACCAACACTCAAGCCAATGAGAAGTTTTTTCATTCCTTTTCATCCTTGAGATTTTGTTTCCAATCCGATGCGGTTTGATAAAAGGCAACGGCTTCGTTCAATAATTCCTCTTGTTCTTTGGTGGAGACTTCTTGAGGGTGGAATGAGTGCTCTTTAATGGGTTTTAAGATAATATCAATACCGTCTTTGACATAGCCGACTTTTTGAAAATTACTAACGAAAAAGCGACTCTCATAATTGGGAGAAAGTGCGTCTTGTCCGTAAAAGTGGCTCTCATAATCAAAGTTCAGCAAGCCTAAAATGGTCGGTAAAACATCTAACTGGCTGACGGGTGTGTCTATCCTTTGGGCTTTTACCAATTTTGGTGCATAGATAATCCAAGGAATGTGGTGGTCTTCGAGATTAATCTCCTCATCACCGGCAGCTCCGGCCGTGTGGTCAGCCACAAATACAAATAAGGTATTGTCAAACCAAGGTTTGGTCTTGGCTTGGGTGATGAATTCGCCAATCGCGTAGTCTGCGTATTTGACCCCGCCTTCGCGTCCGCCTTTAATATCTATTTTGCCATCAGGATAAGTGTAGGGACGGTGGTTGGAGATTGTGAGTAAAAAGGTTAAAAATGGTTTGCCAGAGCTATAAGATTTATCTGCTTCTTTGATGACTTTGGCAAAGGTGTCTTCATCTGATGCTCCCCATGCATTGGCAAAGGTGATTTCATCTTCGGTCCAGGTGCCTCGATCAATGACTTGAAAACCATTGTTGCCTAAAAAGTAATTCATATTATCAAAATAACCTAAACCACCGTAAATCCATTTATTGTCATAGCCTTTTTTGGCAAAAATAGAACCTAAGCTATGGAGATTTTCATTTTCGGGACGGCGAACAATTGATTGACCGGGAAGCGGCGGAACACTTAAAGTTACAGCCTCAATTCCGCGAACCGAACGTGTGCCTGAGGCATAAGTATTGCTAAAAAACAAACCTTCTTGGCTGAGGCGGTCTAAGTTGGGTGTTACTTTGTAGAGACCTGGGTAGCGATTTTCGGTTAGAAATTTGGAACTCATACTTTCCATCAGTACAATGATGACATTGTGTTTTTGCTCCGGGCGGGCGGTGCTGATATGACGGGTGATGTCTGTTTTATTCTTAAAAGCAACATTATTACCTTTGAATTTGTTTTGCAAAATCTCAATATTTGTTTGCGGGTCGTGAGTGATATAAAAATCTGAGTAAGAAATTTCATTCTTGAGATAAGCACTAAACAAGCTGTAACGCCCGTTTTTGGAGAGCTCATTGTTAAAGCGGTTCGTATTTACTTCTAAATTGCTCATGTCTATATTGTGATAAGCTAAAACGCAGACCAATCCATAGACAAGTGTGTAAAATAAACGACGGAAGAATCTTGGGGCAGCAATGTCAATAAATAACCAACGCTTGGTGAAGTAAACCGTTACAAAGGTGAGAACAACAAGCGTGCCAATAATGCTCCAAACGGGATAAGATTCTGTAATGTTGGCTATTACTTCGTTGGTATAAACCAAATAGTCAACCGCAATAAAATTGAAGGCTGATTGGAATTCATCCCAAAATATCCATGCTGCTGTTAACTCAAAATAGGTTGAGAAGACAAATAAACTGTATGAGAAAATCGTGAAAAATTTATCGAATTTTTGATTGACCCAAGATTTTGGCAAAAAGAGCAAATAGATGACAAAGGGTGCCATACTAAATAAAAAAGCCACAAGGCTGGTAACCAATAAAACACCTAAGGTTTTGATGATGGCGGTGAGGGAAAAGTCTAAGACATTGTAATTATTGATTGTTTGGCAGAGTAGATATATGCCACCGGCGATTAATGTAAATATTAAAAAAGGTAGTAGGCGTCGAACGAGGTATGTGTTCATCTCTTCTCTCCCTAAATATTTATGCCAGCGTAATTTATATTAGTTTCTTTTGTTTGGCAATATTAAAGGAAAGTTATACAGTATAAATTTGTATTTAAGAATGTTAGCCAAAATATAAATTCTTTCATAAATATATTTGACAAGTGCTTTGAAATATGCTAAATTATAACAAGATAGGGTTCAGTTATAATGAGGTATATTATGAGAAAGCAGCTTGTGATAGGATTATCCGTACTTGCGCTAACCGGATTGGGAGGTGTGAGTGAAACTAGTGTTCATGAACGTTCGCAGGCGGCAACCTCTACATACATACACTTCGTAAGAACCAGTCGAAACCAAACCTTTGAACCGCTATCTTGGGCAGGCTTAGAGATAGGCTTGCCCAATCATCTAAATTTCAAAACCGCATCTGTTTCATTCATCACCGGAGGTCAAAATTTAGACTTCGGGAATATAGATTTCGGCGACCCGACGATTGAGCAATGCAAGAAAGATGGTTACAGCCTGACCAGTTGTGGTGCAGGTTTGTTACCGGGTTTAAAATGTCCTTATAATACAGCTTATTTTGATAAATGTTGCGATAGTCGTTACAAGTACGATAAGAGTGCTTGTAGTTATCCTAATACCGTCAGCGGGGATAGCTGCGGCGGTAAATATATGTGCTATTGCGACAGGAGTTTGTATCCGGTAACGACTTGTACCTCACCGCAAGTTCCGGAAGGAACTGGCTGTATGGAAGAGGGTGTAACTTATTACAGCAAATGTGTTTGTCCCAGCAACTATAATCAAAAATGTGATGGTCAAAATCAACAAGGAGTGGGGACGGGTTGTACGCAAAACGGCGTAACCTACTATACATCTTGCCAATGCAAGAGTGGTTACAATATGACCTGTTCGGACTTAGGCCCTGTAACCCCGAGTGATTACTGCCTGATGAACGGGATTAAATATTACAATAATTGCAAAACTTGCGATTTTAGATGTTCACTTTCGAGCTGTCCTGCAGGGAATGTATGCGAATATGAAGATTGCTCACAAAAGTACTGCGTAACGGGTTGTGCGACAGGCTATAAGGATTTGGATAATTATTGGTGCAACGGCGTTATGCGTTGCTGGTTTAAGTAAGCAAAAGGAGAAAGACCATGATAAAGAAAAATTTATTAATTGCAGGAGCAATGCTGTTGATATTAACCGCTTTCTCCGTAAACAAAGCGCAAGCACAAACTTGTGTTATGCCACCGTCATGCGAGGATTTGGGCTATACGATGAGTTCGACCGATTGCGCATCAGCGGAAAAGATATTAAAATGCCCGCATGACCAAAGCAAAATGTTTTGCCTGACTATGGCGGAAATAGACCCCGGAAGCAGCGGTAATGCCGGAGATATTTTATATGAAGATCATACCACCAGAGCTGATTATGTTTATATGGTTGATAACCGAGCTA
Source organism: uncultured Pseudomonadota bacterium (assembly GCA_949295995.1). Lineage (GTDB taxonomy): Bacteria > Pseudomonadota > Alphaproteobacteria > RF32 > CAG-239 > Scatocola. The sequence goes on along the minus strand of CASFNK010000048.1, from coordinate 8,785 downwards.
TCGGCGTTGTCTTTGACCCGGTTAATCGTCTGGCAATAGCTTTGGATGAGATATCTGCTAAGTGGGGGCAAGGCAGTGTTTATAATTATAATGGTGGTGGCGAAGATACACTATTTCAATTGTGGGATAAAGGGATACCTAATTTGCAAAAATGTGGTGCTAATCCTCTAACTTGCGGCAAGGCGGGAAAAGAAAATACCGCTATAATTGTGGCATATGAAGCAACGCTTTATGCTTTTAGCGAAAAAAATAAAAACCAAATTTTTTATCCTGCGGCTAGCTATTGTTATAAATATCAACCAGGGTCGGTTAGTGCGGTCAAGAGTTGGTTTGCCGCCGGACAGTGGTTTTTACCAAATGTGGCAGAGCTTAATATATTGTATCAAAATAAAGATAAAGTAAATGTTGCTTTGCAAAAATTAAATAGGAGTGCGTTGCAATCTAGGCCTTATTGGGCCTCTACCGAACAATCAGATAGCAATGCGTGGTATTTGGATATGGCTAGTGGTCAAATGGACTACAAATATAACCAATATACTCACAAAGACAGTAAGATTACCGATCGCTACGTTCGTCCGGTTCTAGCTTTTTAAGGCTACATGAGTAAAAAAACGGGGTAAAAATACCCCGTTTTTTTTATGCGTTAGATTGCTTTTTTCACAGCTTCAATGGCATCGGCGATTTTTTCACCGTTCGGACCACCGGCTTGTGCCATATCCGGACGTCCGCCGCCACCTTGGCCGCCAACGGCTTGCGAAGCCTTCTTTACCAAGTCGATTGCTGAATATTTGGCGGTTAAATCTTTGGTAACGCCAACCACAATTGAGGCTTTGTCATCTTTATTGGAAGCTAGTACCACAATACCAGAGCCAAGTTCGGGGGTAATCTCATCAATAAAGGCTTTTAATTCTTTGGGGTGGACATTCGGAATGGCGCGACCCACAAATTTGACACCGTTGATGAGTTCAAAATTTTCACGATTGTCGGCCGCTTTATTGCTGGCAAAACGTTTTTTCAGCTCAAACATATCGTTTTCGAGTTTTTTCTTTTCTTCTAAGAGTTGTTTTACTCTCTTTTCCAAATCATTAGGGCTGGTTTTGAGCAAATTACCAACGGCGTGGAGTTTATCTTCCATCTCTTGAACGAATTGTTCGGCACCGTGTCCGGTTAAACATTCTAAGCGTCGAACACCTGCCGAAACAGCACTTTCAGATATAATATTGAAATAGCCGATATCGCCGGTTTCTTTAACGTGCGTACCGCCGCAAAGCTCTCTTGAGAAGACTTCTTTATCATTTCCCATTGATACAACGCGGACTTCTTCACCGTATTTTTCACCAAACAGAGCCATGGCACCGGATTTAATGGCTTCTTCCTGCGACATTAATGCTGTGGTTACATGATAGTTTCGACGAATGGCGTTGTTGACAATGTTTTCAACCTGACGAATCTCCTCAGCCGTGATTTGTTTGGGGTGAGATAAGTCAAAACGCATTCTTTCAGCTGAAACGTATGAACCTTTTTGTGCAACGTGATTGCCTAATACATCACGCAAAGCACGGTGGAGTAGGTGAGTAACCGAGTGGTTAGCGCAAATGTTTTTGCGATTTTGTTCAGCTACTTGGAAAGTTAAAACATCTCCAACTTTGACGCTGCCTTTGATGAGTTTGCACAAGTGGGCTGAAATGCTGTCTAATTTCTTTTTGACGTCCAAAACTTGGATGGTAACATCATCACTGCTGATTAAGCCAATATCGCCGACTTGTCCGCCCATTTCGGCATAAAACGGAGTTTGGTTGGCTATCAGCCAAAATTCACCGCGGCTTACGACGTTAAGTGATTCATTGTTGACAACCAAAGCCGTAACTTGACCGTCAGCTTTTAAGGTATTGTAACCTAAAAACTCAGTCGAGCCGACTTTTTCTTGAAGCTCAAACCAAACTTTTTCCGTGCCGGCATCGCCAGAACCAGCCCAATTTTTACGGGCTTCGGCTTTTTGTTTAGCCATGGCTTCATCAAAACCTTTGGTATCTACCGAGATGTTTTTGTTGCGCAAGGCATCTTGTGTGAGGTCAAGCGGGAAACCATAAGTATCGTAGAGTTTGAAAGCAACCGAACCGCTTAATTCATCACCGGATTTGAGATTTGCTGTTTCTTCATCCAAAATACGAAGACCTTTATCCAGAGTTTTGATAAAACGGCTTTCTTCAGTCTTAATCGTTTCGCTGATGAGAGCTTGTGCTCGATAGAGCTCAGGATAAGCCTCTCCCATTTCTCTTTGTAATGAGGGCAAAAGTTTATAAATCATCGGTTCATGAATGCCGAGCAGTTGAACATGACGCATAGCTCTGCGCATAATACGACGCAAAACATAGCCGCGACCTTCGTTGGTCGGTAATACGCCGTCGGCAATCAAAAAGCTCATGGCACGTAAGTGGTCGGCAATAACATTGAAAGAAGATTTCAAAGGTCCTTCCGGGTCGGCACCGGTGAGTTTGGAAATATCGTTTATCAGGTTTTTGAACAAGTCAATTTCATAGTTAGAGTGAACGCCTTGCAAAATGGCAGACATTCTTTCCAAGCCCATGCCGGTATCAATGCAACGTTGTTTTAATGGAATTCGGCTGCCATCGGGTAAGTCTTCAAATTCATCAAAAACCAAGTTCCAAATTTCAATCCAGCGGTCGCCGTCTTCTTCCGGTGTGCCGGGGAGACCGCCCCAAACTTCGGGACCATGGTCGTAGAAAATCTCAGAGCAATAACCGCAAGGACCGGTATCACCCATTTGCCAGAAATTGTCTTTGGTGGAAATGCCGATAATGCGGTCTTCAGGTAAACCCGAAACTTTACGCCAGATGTTGCGCGATACATCATCGGTGTGATATACGGTAACGGCTAAGCGGTCTTTCGGAATACAAAACTCTTTAGTAACCAATTCCCACGCCCAAGCAATGGCATCTTCTTTGAAATAATCGCCAAAAGAAAAGTTACCCAACATTTCAAAAAACGTGTGGTGTCTGACGTCATATCCGACGGAATCCAAGTCATTGTGTTTGCCACCGGCTCGAACGGATTTTTGGGAAGTCGTCGCTCGTGTATAGTCGCGTTTTTCGTTGCCGGTGAAAATATTTTTGAATTGAACCATTCCCGAGTTGGTGAACATCAAGGTTGGGTCATTGTCCGGCACAAGTGATGAGGACGGAATGATTTTATGGTCGTGTTTTGCAAAGAAATTTAAGTATGTATTTCTTATATCTTTTAGAGTTGTTGTCATGGTTAATTTTACTTCCCAAAAAATTAATTATTTAAACCTTTCCTTTTTTATTGTATTTTGGGCTAAGAGTCTAGTAAAATTTTCATTAAAATTCAATTATACTTCCGTAAGTGTAAACAAAAGTTGAATTCAAAAATGTGGCGTAGCACATCCAAGCAAAACCAAGCCAATTCAGATGAGCCGCCATGGGTGATATTTTTTGGAAAGATTGTATCATCTTAAAGAACACAATATCCAACGCTATGATGATGACCAATCCAAGGCCCAGCAAACCTTCGCTGAAATAGGCCCAACACCATGCAATTTGCAAAAACAACTGAGAGATAAACAAAATGACGGCACGCTTTTTTAAGTGCGAAGCGGTGTTGAGAACCATATAAAACGAAATAATCATTAGCGCGTAGATGAGTGTCCACATCGGAGAAAAGACCCAGTTTGGCGGGGTGCCAAATGGTTTTTCATAACCATTATACCAGCCTTCAATACCAATATGCGTAAATATGCCGCAGAGCCAAGCCGCTACCATAACCAATAATGTTGAATAGATGAATTTAAGAATCGCTTGCATGGGTTTTCTCCTTATTTTTGACGCTGTTTTAAAGGTAATTCCTAAGTCTGAAAATTTCAAGGAAAGAAAAATTGTAAAATTTTGTAGAAAAAACTTGAAATTTTGTCAAATGTAGGTATTATATAGCCATTAATCTTGATGTTTGCAGGAGGCGTTATGTCTAAAAAATTGCAGCCAACCTTAAAAAAATGGCGCAGAGCTTCAGTGGATAGAGTTGAACCAGGTACAAAAGTTGAATTTATCGGCGGTGTAAATAAAGACCGCATCGGCGGAAACTGTATGGTGATTGAACACACAAACGAGGCTTTGGAAACAAAGAGGGTGATGTTTGATTTGGGTTGTATTTTTGCGCCTTATGAATCGGGATTTAGTACGGCTTATCCTGATGTGGGAGAATATTTTGACCGGATTGATCCTGTAACCAAGCAAGAACTTAAAGCCAAAAAACCAGTGGCGATTATTTGTTTGACGCATGCGCATGAAGACCATATCGGTGCATTGATTAATTATGTGCGTATGGGCTATGAGCTTCCGCCGATTAAGGCAAGTGCTTTTACCCGCAGTTTAATCGCTAAAGCCTTTTTGCAATTGGGAATGCAGCCGCCGTTTATTGAAAAAATTAATCCCGGTGATAAAATTTTAGTAGGTCAAGATATTGAAATAGAACCTTTTACCGTCAGCCACAGCGTGGTGGATGCTTTGGGCTTCCATACTTTAACTAAAGTGAACGGTCAGCCTTCTGCCGGTATTATTAATAACGGCGACTTCTTGGTTGAAGAAAATATGCCGGTCGGTGAAAGTTTTAGTTTTGAACAGTATAAGGATTTGTTACGCCGTAAATTGGTAACCAATGTTCAAATCGACTCAACCTCTACCGTCCCGAACGGTAAAGATAGAATCGGTTTTGAAAAGGCGGTGGAAAATACTTATAATGTCATTAAAGCTAATCCCGATAGAAATTTGATTATTTCTCCGGTGATTTCGCGCAGTGTCGAAAATATTGCCATTGATATTGAAGTGGCAAAAAAATTAAACACGAAAGTTTTCTTGGATGGAAAATGGCTGCAGTTGGTTAAGCAAGCCATGACCGATAGCGGACATCTGGATTTTGATAAGTTTGTATATAGCGGAACCTTAGATGCTTATCTCAATGATAAGAACATTAAACCGAAATATGTGGTTGCAACCGGTGCTTTTGCCCAAGGTTTGGAAGAATACAACCACAACAAAGGTGATTTGGCAAATATTCCGATGGCTTCCGTAACTTTGATGGCTTTGGATTTGCACAAAACCATTCGGGTTGGAAAAAATACACTCATTTTGGCAAGACAAAGAATTATTGATGATATTAACGGTAAAACCGGTCCCGAGATGCTGCAACGCTTGGCTGCCAAAGGGGCTAAAGTGGTGATGACGCCTTCTTCTCGCAAAATTGCCAATTTTGAAGAAGTGCAAATGCAAGATTCTGGACACATTAATGCCAAGGCTTTGGGGCGTTTGGTTGATGTTATCAAAATCTATGCTCTGAATGTAGTTTATACGCCAATTCACGGTAATCCCGAACAATGTGAGAATACCAAACGAATTATTGAAGCTCACGGCGGAAAAGTTGTTTTGGCTCAAAATCAAGAAGTGATGCAAGTAGGTCAAAACAGAACAATTAATGAGCCTAAACCTTTTGAGCCTTTGACTTGGATTGGGGTGAAAGTTATTTATCAAAACCCGCTTCATCCAAATCCAAATATTCCACAAGAAGGTATTACGGAATTTTGGCGGATTGATGAAAACTATATGCCGATTGAAAAATTGATGGAGATTGAAAATACGCCGGTTACCAAAGGTCCTTATTCGACGCGTTTTGTCTCCAGCAGTCAAAATATGTTGGATGATACGATGACTGAGTTACCTCTTGGTGATGAACCTCAGCATCTCTCGCCCAAAGAATTAAAATATGGCACTCATCGCTCGAAAAGAAGACGTGAGGTGGGCGAAAATGGCGGAAAAATGACCAAGAAAGAGTGGAAAAAAGCTAAAGCTCTGCAAGCCATTGAAGCCTATAAAAAATCTTTAGAGAAAAATAAAGTAAATAATATTCAAGTTCTGAAGATGAGTAAGGGCAGAAATTCTTGATTAAATCTTAAAATGAATTGCAAATAGAGCATTGAAAGAGTATGCTCTATTTGTTTTTTAGAGAAGGAATATTATGCAATTTGATTCTGAACTGATAAAAGGTGAAATTATAAGATGTTATAAAAATTTGATTTTGGATGTGAAAATCAATGCAGAAGAGGTCGTTTCTGCCTTTTGTCCCGAATTAGATGCTAAGCAGAATATTTATAAAGTCGGAACAATTGTGTGGCTGTTGCCTATAAATAAAATAAGTAATCGTCTTAAATATGAAGCCGTGATGGTGCAAAAAGACGGGGCTTTGATTATGATTAGCCCAAATTATGCACAAACATTGGTTGAAGAGGCGTTTGCAAAAGGTTTATTGCAAGAGTTTTCTCGCTATTCTCAATTGAGAAAAGTCGGAGCGGGTGAAAATATTAAATATGCTAATCTCGAATTTTCAAACGAAAAAGAAGAATATGCTTATGTCTATGCCGTTAGTATTTATAATAAGCAAGGTGCTAATGTGGTCTTTCCGTCGTTTTTGAATTTTTTTGAGATGTCGATGTTTGGTGAGTTTGCCAATTTGCGTAAAATGGGGTATGAGACTTATGTTTTACTAATCGTCCCAAGAATGGATTGTCAGGATATCAAATTTAGCTGGACAATCGAACCGGCGGCTGCTGCCAGAATTTTTGATGAAGCAAAAAATGGTTTGAAATTTTGCGGTTATGGTTGCACTATTGATGATAAAAGTATAAACATTACTCAAAGTATGAATATTTTGTATTAGGAGATTTGAATTGGAAATCAAAAGAAAAGACGGCATTATGATTCACGATAAAGCCGGATTTGAAGGAATGCGAAAAGCCGGTAAAGTAGCGGCAGAATGTTTGGATTATATTACTCCTTTTGTGCAAGTTGGTGTTACAACCGGTGAGCTCGATGATAAATGTCGTGAATTTATGATTTCTAAAGGGGCAATTCCGGCCTGCCTTGGATATCATGGTTATCCAAAATCAACTTGTATTTCCATTAATCATGTGATTTGCCACGGAATTCCTGATATGGAACATAAATTAGCCGACGGCGATATCTTAAATATTGATGTTACGGCTATTGTCGATGGGTGGTATGGCGATACTAGCAGAATGTATTACGCCGGAAAGCCTAAGCTCAAAGCAACGCGTTTGTGCGAGGTTACTTACGAGTGTATGATGCGTGGTATCGATGTGGTGAAACCCGGTGTGCATTTTGGCGATATCGGTTATGTGATTGCCGAATATGCTCACAAATACGGGTATGGCGTGGTTGATATGTTCTGCGGCCATGGTTTGGGAAAAGTTTTTCATGATGCTCCTAATGTTATGCATATTGCCCGTAAAGGAACCGGACCAATTATGGAAGAGGGGATGTTCTTTACGATTGAACCGATGATTAATATTGGTAAACCCGATGGCTTTATTTTGAAAAACGGTTGGACCGCAGTAACCCGTGATAAATCTTTATCCGCTCAGTTTGAGCATTCTTTGGCGGTTACCAAAGACGGTTATGAAGTGTTTACTTATTCACCTAAAGGATTGGATAAACCTCCTTATAAAATTGACTAACAGACGATGACTATTCAAAAAGATATTTCTGATTCTAAAGAGCAAGTTCCCGATTATTACGGGCATAGAAAACGGTTGAAAGAGCGTTTCCTATTGGGCGGTGGGCGTGATATGCCTGATTATGAGTTATTGGAACTCTTGTTAATGCTCTCAATTCCCAGAAAAGACGTTAAACCTTTGGCTAAACAGCTCTTGGCTAAGTTTGGCAGCTTTTCTGCCGTGATTAATGCCCCGGCTGCCGCTCTTTATGAAGTATCGGGTATTAAAGAAAGCAGTTATATCGTGTTCAATATTGTACGGGAAGCCGCCGTTCGCTCCAGTTGGGATAGTTTGAAAAATATGGATGCTCCGGTGATTAATAACTGGGATTCTATGTTGGATTATTGCAGAACGGCAATCGGGCACAAAGATATTGAAGAATTTCGTATTATTTTCTTAGATGTGAAGCTAAAAGTCATCGGGGAAGAAGTTCAGCAAAGAGGTACAATTAATCAAGTAGCTATTCATCCCAGAGAAGTTATTAAATCGGCAATGCTGCATGGTGCCAGAGCTATTATCTTAGTTCATAACCACCCTTCAGGAGATGTTACGCCGTCTCGTGCGGATATGGAAATTACCAATAAAATCAATGTGGCTGCGGCAGCCGTTGGTATCAAATTGTTTGACCATTTGATTGTCAGCAATAATGGTTATTACAGTTTTCAAGAAAAAGGGTTAATTACCGAACCAAAAATTATATAAAAATACTTGCATTTTATTTTATTTAGGGTAATTTATTCCTTGGTTTGAGAATCGCAGGTCTGCGGGACATAGCTCAGCCTGGTAGAGCGCTTGCTTTGGGAGCAAGATGCCGACGGTTCGAATCCGCCTGTCCCGACCACCTAGATTCTTCTTGCAGATGCGCCCTTAGCTCAGCTGGATAGAGCAACAGCCTTCTAAGCTGTGGGTCAGACGTTCGAATCGTCTAGGGCGCGCCATAAAAAAAGCCTCCAGCGGAGGCTTTTTTTATGGCGCGGTGAAGGTTGGTTAACGTGCTCAGCCGCGACAGCGGTAAACGCAGCGCGTTTAATCGCAAGACTTTGCTGTTTTGCCGTCCGTGGGTTCATCGTCAAAGTATGGGGCAAGTTGTAAAAAAGTATCATAATCAAAACACCAAATTAAAATAAATTAAGCACATAAAATTCGAACACGCAAGCGGTAGTTTTCAAAATTTCTAAAACCGTA
>CASFNK010000047.1 GCA_949295995.1 uncultured Pseudomonadota bacterium | reverse complement strand
GTGTTCATAAAAAAACTCCTTTGCTTTTGTTAGACTTGTGCCAAACCGTCTAACTTACTTTAGCAAAGGAGTTTTTTATCTGTAAAGCTATAAGCTCTCCGGAACTACCGGCCTAGCCGGTAGTTTTCTTGTTACAAAAATCCCCATATCAATAACTGATATGGGGATTTTTTTAATCAAGAACAATCTTGTTATGATTGCCTCTAATGTCAAGAGCGTACAAATCATGTAAATTACCCTCCAAGAAAAGTGTAACACCATTACCAACCAATCTTGAAGTGGCTAACTGACAATTGGCAATCGGGGCCACATAATGCCCTTTACTTCGAATTCGAATATTTCCCGCCAATTGCAATTCATGGCGCACATAGAGCCCTGAATATTGCTGGCTCTCATGATACATTCTGGCATCTTTCACTTGAATATCCAGAAATACATCTTTCAAACTTGAGCCCAAGCGATTGACTGCAATTACACTTTGCATTCTATCCTTATCGGGATAGGTTTCCGCCCAAACCTGAATGTTCAGGTTTTCAACACATCCACCCTCCAGCCAAATGGCACTTTGGGCTTCACCATACTCAAAAATTAATCCGCTCTGACCATCCAGACCAACCAATTTACAGCCTTCCTTGATGATTGCTCGGTAATTTTGACAATTAATTTGACCTTTCACAACAATCTCATCGGCTTCTTCAATTTCTATTGCCCGCCAGAGTTGCTCAAAGGTTTCGACAATAATTGTTTTCATATCCATAAATTTTAATAATAAATATTTGCACCTCTTATATCATTAAAATTAGAACTCTGCAAGTCAAATATTGACAAAATTTAACAAAACTGTTATTTTGCCCTTTCAAGGAGCAAAAATGATTACTTACAACATCAAAGACATACATAAAGATATCAAATATCTCCTACAGCCACACGGCCGCAAAGCCTTGTGGAAGCCAAGATATTATAAACAACTCAAAGAATACATCTTGCCGGACATGATACGTCTCAATCAACTTTGCAACCAAGATGGTTTCCGCTCCTTTGCCGTTTGCGTCAATGATTTTATGTTTCAAGACGCACATGGGAAGCCGCGATTTGATATGAAAAAACTAGATAATCTTTGTAAACAAAATTTGGGCTGTACATTAGAACAAGCTGTATCCCCCAAAATTATCAAAGACAGCATCCGTGATATAATAAAAGTAAAATCTCCCCTTGCCGGAATGGTACCTAGAATGAAATTACCCATGCGAGGCATTGTTTTTTATTCTGTCTTAAATTTTTATCCAACCAACAGTATAACCACCCCCTTTCATGAATATGCTCATATATTGGATTTAAAATATTCTTTTTTCAAAGATACAAAAACTTATCACGACTTATCTCAAGCCGCAAACAGAGCACTAGAGCACCCCGACAATCCGGATAATAAAAAAATACTGCAACAATATTTACAAGAATATCAAATGCTCAAGGAAAGTTTTGCGGATTGTTTTGCATATAGTTATCTGGCATTAAAAGAGCCTAAAAATAAAGATATTTATCGCGAAATGATGTACCAAATATCTGGTAAATTCTGCCACCTCATTCAAAATAAAAAAGACACTATTTATTGCGGTTTTGCGGCCACTCGTACCATGCTGAACCGTATCCGGTTTGATAGTCTTCATAACAATATGCAAAAATACTATCTTCCCGATGGCTCCATTGATTTTCTAAATTTAGCAAACACTTGCTCCGAAGTCATACATCATCAAGCCTACAATCATGAAAATTTTCAAACACTAAGCACTATTCCAATTCAAGAACCGCAAAATTTAAGTCATTTAAAACCATCACAATATGACCAATGGTATTATGACTATCTCGATGCCCAACGTTATCAAAAAGAATGTCTTCAACCTAATCCTTATTACAGATTTTTTACTTGTTTAGGAGAAATAGCTCTTCACCCCAAAGAAAAAGCCAATTTCTATAATCTACTGGACAAATACAAAAATCTCAATATTCAGCCTTACTTAAATGAGTATCGCAAAATCTTAAAGCCACAATTAGAAACCCAATCCCAGCCACAAAATTTAGCCCAGCTCCTACAAACAAAGCAACACAAAAGCCGGAAATAATCCGACTTTTGTTTGTAATTATAGAGAATTTTATTCCACAATCATTGCTGTAAATTCAGCTTCGGAAACAACATTTCCATCAACCATACTTTGTCCCTTAAAGACAAAGATATTGCGGCGTTCTTTAATTTTTTCGACATGCATACGCAGTTGGTCTCCTGGTTTTACTGGTTTGCGGAATTTCACTCCGTCAATTGACATAAACAAAACACTGCGTTTTTTATCATTAAAATCGCCTTTTCCGGCAACCACGATTGCACCGGCGGTTTGAGCCATAGCTTCAATTTGCAATACGCCCGGCATAACCGGATTTCCAGGAAAATGTCCTTGGAAAAATTCTTCATTCATGGTAACGTTTTTGATACCGACACCTTTTTCGCCCGGAACTTCAACTTCCAAACGATCAACAAGCAAAAACGGATAGCGATGCGGCAACATCTGCATAATTTCTTCAATATGATAAATTTTATTTTCAGACATAACTTTTCCTTTACACGGTTATTAGGTTAAAACTATTTTTTTGAAATTTTCTGCAAATAAGACACTTGTCTCATAAAATCTTTAATCGGCACAGCCGGATATCCCATTAACACAGCACCTGGTTCAATATCACGCATAACACCGGATTGAGCTGCAATTTGCGCACCGCTGCCAACATTGAGATGGTCAGCAAAACCCGCCTGACCACCGCAAACCACATAATCTCCGAAAGTACAACTACCTGCAATTCCGACCTGAGCCACAATCACACAACCGCGCCCTAATTTATCATTATGAGCGATTTGCGCCAAATTATCTACTCTGACACCATCACCGATAACCGTATCATCTAACGCACCTCTGTCAACGCATGTATTAGCACCGATTTCAACATCATTACCGATAATCACACGACCGACCTGAGGAATACGCTTGTGTTGACCATTAATTATCTGGAACCCAAAACCATCTTGTCCGATACGAGCTCCGGTATAAATATAGCAATCATTCCCCATAATTGTATAAGCCATTGAAGCATTGGCACCGATACGGCAATTATCGCCGATTTCACATCCTCTGCCAATCACCACCCCCGGTTCAATCATACAATTGACACCAATTTTAACATTTTCACCAATCACCACATTATCGCCGATAAAAGCATTTTCTCCGATAATAGCCGACGGATGAATACGAGCCGAAGAGGAAATATTGGGTTTTGGCATAACTTCGGCATAAAACGCCTGATTGAGTTTCAAAAACGCAATTTTAGGATTTTGTGCAATCAACCGAATCACATTTTCCGGAACAAATTGTGCCAATTCAGCTGTCGTTACACAAGCGGTTGCTTTGATTTCCGAGGCTTTTTCTTTAGCTTTTTTATCATAGAAGAAGCAAATTTCATCTATACTGGCTTTAGCCATAGTCGCAATATCTTTAATTTCTACCAAAGCCTTTGACATATCTTGCAACTCAGCTTCACAAATTTCAGCTATCTGCTGCAAGGTTAAAGGTCCTTTGTTGGTATAAAAACGAGTATCAACCATATTCACTTCTCCTTAACTACCCTTTACAATCTCGAACCGAAATTCAAACGGAATACTTCGGTCTCATCGTAGTCTTCCTTAACAATCGGGAAAGCCAAGTCAACATCGATTTGTCCCATCGGAGATTGCCATTGGAAACCGAAGCCGGCAGCCACACGCGGCGTATCCGAATAATCGACATAGCGTTTATCCAAATTATCAGGCTTACCCAGCATACCGACGTCAACAAACGTACGTCCTCTGACACCAAGTTCATCCAACCCGATTGGGAACGACATTTCAGCTCCTGAATAAACCATCCAGTTACCACCCAAGGCATCTTTGGTATATTTATCACGAGCACCGATACCGGCGAACTCAAAACCACGCATATTTGAACCACCCAAATAATATCTGTTAGACAAGCGGACATCTTGCCCATTATAACCAACGATATAACCGCCGTTAACAAACAATTTGAAAGTATAGTAATCGGCAATTGTAAAATACTTATAAGCCTTACCGTCAAACTTCAAATACTTTTCATCACCGCCCAGACCGGCAACATCATTTCCGAAAGATAAATAATATCCTTCTTTAGGATTGATTGCGCTATCACGCTTATCATACACCATTGTCTGACCGATTGAAGAGTTGCTGTATTCACCCTCTTCTTCCTTAATATAAATAGAAGCGGTCGAATCAACATTGCTGATTTTATCTTCTTTTAAGGTATAGCGGAGATATTGCGCAAAATCATCGGTATAATTCCAACCTGTACGCAATCTGATACCTGTTGATTCGCTGTCATAAGAGCCTTCATCTTGATAATCTTCTTCGGTACGGAACAAATCAACGCCGGCACTCAAACGACGCCCTAAGAAATAAGGCTCGGTAAAGCTCAAGTCATATTCCGAAGTACGTTGAGAAATTGCCACATCGGCACTCAATTTTTGTCCCTTACCTTGGAAGTTGTTTTCAGCCACACCGGCTCTAAACAAAGCACCGTTCACGGTAGAATATCCCACACCGACATTAAATGCACCGGTCGATTTTTCTTCGACATTAACATTAACATCGGCTTTACTGTCATCATTCGGATTCGGAACGGTCTGAATATCGACCTTGCTGAAATAATCGAGATTTTCAACATTTCTGCGTGATGCTCTGATTTTAGCGGCATTAAATGCATCACCTTCATCAATTCTGAACTCACGTCTGATAACTTTATCTTCGGTTCTGGTATTTCCCGTAATATTGATTTTATCAATAAATACACGGTCTCCTTCGGCAATATTGAATGTAAGTACTAACTTATCATCACCGATTTTCTTAATATCCGGCGTAACATCAATAAAGGCAAAACCTTTTTGTCCCAATTCTTCAGTAATGGCATAAACGGATTTTTCCGCCAATTCGGCATTATACCATTCACCTTTCTCTAGTAAAACTTCATCCATCAAAGGAGCGGTTTCAACTTCTTTGATAGAAGAATTAATTTGAATATCATCAATCTTGTAGCGAGAACCTTCTTCAACCACATAAGTAACAACAAACGACTTTTTATCTGGGCTAAGCTCCGCTACAGCAGAAACCACTCTGAAATCAACATACCCGCGTTTCAGATAAAAACGGCGGAGCAACTCTTTATCATAATTTGTTTTTTCGGGATCATAATTTTCCGAAGAGCCGAAGAAACGATACCAACGACTTTCTTTGCTCATAATTTCAGATTGCAAATCATCATCGGAATAGTGCATATTACCGACAAAATTGACTTTATTGATAACCGCGGTCGGACCTTCGGTAATTTCATAAATCAAATCGACACGATTTTGGTCGCGTTTAATAATCTGGGGTTCGACTACTGTTGCATAACGTCCCGAACGTTTATAAACATCCAAAATTCTCTGTACATCGTCTTGTACTTTGGCAATACTGTAAATTGAACCGGACTTGAGCTGAACTTCGGTTTCCAAAATGGTATCATCCATTTTTTCATTACCATCAAAAAAGCGTTTATTAATAATAGGATTTTCCACGACTTTAATTTGTAAGACCCCGTCATCATTGCGATTAAAATTCACATCGGCAAACAACCCTGTTTCAAACAACCGTTTTAAGGATTCATCCAAATATTCTTGAGAAACATTACTCCCCTGCTCAATGTTCAAATAAGATAAGACGGTTTCAACCTCCACTCTTTGCAAACCTTGCACTTCAATAGTGCTGACATACACATCGGCAGCATCAACTCTCGTACTCAGCATCAAACTAAAAATAAAAGCGGCTAAAGTAGTTTTCTTCATTTATTTAATCCTCAAACCATCTTACTGTTATGCAAACCATCTATGGAACAAGCGCACCATATCATTCCAAGTTGCAAAAACCATTAATGCAATAATTAAACTAAAACCAAGTTTAAATAAAGTATCTTTAACTTTGGTGTTAATTTCTTTGTGAGTAAAAATTTCCACCAAATAAATGACCACATGCCCACCATCCAAAACCGGAATAGGAAACAAGTTGATTAAGCCTAAGTTAATCGACAACAAACACATAAATACCAAGAAATCCAAAAAACCGCTTTGCTTGGTAATATCGCCGGACATTTCAGCGATTCTCACAATTCCGCCCAAGTCTTCACTTCCTCTTTGGCCGGTAATCATCTGCCCGACACCGCGCAAAGTTGCCTCAGTAACATCCCAAGTCTCCTTCAAAGCCTCATAAAAAGCTCCGCTCAAAGAAAGATTAAGCTGTTCCACCTCGATTGTGCTGACAGATTTAACCCCCAACATTGGTCTTTTCGACTTTTGCCCGTTATATTCTTGAACTTCAATTTCTTTCAAAGGAAAAGAAAGCGTCATCTTTTCGCCGTTTCGCAACAATTCTACAACAGCTTTTCCATCTGTTATCAGCTCAACTTCTTTTCTTATGTCATCAAAATAGGTAATTTTATGACCATTGATAGATAAAATTCTGTCATTAGGAATAATTCCGGCGGCTTCAGCGGCACCGTCTTTAAACACTTCACCGACAATCGGCGGAAAGGCAATTTTTCCTACAAAGTAAAAAACCGCCGTAAACACCAAAATCGCAAATAAATAATTTGCGCCAGGCCCTGCCAAAACAATAGCTAATTTTTTAAACGGGTTCTGATAAGGAAAAGCTACTTTCTTTTGTTCATCGGTTAATTCTTCAGCTTTTTCATCTGTTGTGGAGGAAGAAGCATCGGCATCACCCAAAAATTGGCAATATCCGCCCAACGGAACGGCTGAAACTTTCCACTCAGTTCCTTTTTTATCTTTTTTGCTCCACAAGGTTTTACCAAAACCGATAGAAAAAGCCTCGACCTGTACCCCGCACAAACGTGCAACGATAAAATGCCCGAATTCGTGTACAAACACCAATACCCCGAGCAGAACAACAAAAGGAACAACATAATAAAGAGTATTAACCAGCCACTCCATAATACCTAAATCCTTACATAAATTTCAAACCATATTGAAACAATAGAACCACAAACGGTGCGGAAAAAATCATACCGTCAATTCGGTCAAAAATTCCGCCATGACCGGGAATCAAATCACTGGAATCTTTCAAGCCGAGATAGCGTTTAATAGCCGATTCGATTAAATCACCCGTCTGTTCAATAACTGCAATCAATACCCCCAGCAATCCAAAAGCCAAACAAGCCTGTCCGCCACTGATGATATATGCATAAACCACACTGACAATAACGGCGAAAAGCATACCTCCGCCTAAACCGGCCCAAGTTTTGTTTGGGCTGATTTTTGGAGCCAATTTAGGTCCCCGTAGAGAGCAACCGACCAAATATCCGCCGACATCAACACTCCAAATTACCAAAATAAACCATAAAGTAGTCGGAACACCGACACAGTTAAACAACCAAACAATAGCCCCTAAACCCAACGTAATATAAGGCACACCCAAAGTAAGTAATTTTCTGTGTTCTTCATTACGAGCCTTATACCAAACTAAAGCTGCCACACCACACATTACCCACAAAATCGCAAAAGCATCATTTGACAAAGCAGCCACAGCCAAGGATGTCAGATAAAATAAAGCATAAACAGAATTATTTTGGTTAGGCACCATTTTAGCCCACTCCCAAGAGAGCAACGCACCGCTTACCAGCACCAAAATATTAATAAAAGGACTACCCCACAAAACCGCCCCTAAAACCACGGGAGCCAAAATCAAAGAAGTAACGATTCGTTTCATAACGGCAACTGTTTTAGACTTTTCCATATCTTCTCTCCCGAGTTTTATAATCTTTAATAATAGCGACCAGTTCATCTTTATTAAAATCCGGCCACAAAGTTTTTGTAAAATAGAGCTCCGTATAAGCTAATTGCCAAAGCAAATAATTGCTGATACGCTGCTCACCGCTGGTCCGAATAAGCAAATCCGGATCAGGAATGGATTTGGTATAAAGCATATCAGAAAACATTTTTATATCAATATCATTAACGGATATATCACCTTTTTTTACCAAAGCCGCCGTTTTTTTGACAGCATTGACAATTTCTTGTCTGGACCCATAGCTCAAAGCAATACAAAGCGTCAGAGCATCATTCTGAGCTGTATCAATTTCCAACTTTCGCATAGCAGAAACAATGTCGGCATCCAACATTTCGCTTTCGCCGATAAATTTGATGCGTACATTATTTTCTTGCAATTCCTGCAAATCAGACTTGAGATATTGCCGCAACAAACCCATAAGGGTATCAACTTCATCTTTGCTTCTTTGCCAATTTTCGGTTGAAAAAGCATACAGCGTCAAGAACTTAACGCCGACCTCACCTGCGGCCCGAACGATTTCTTTAACGACTTCCGCCCCTTTTTTGTGCCCCATGGAGCGAGGCAAACCTCTTTTTGTTGCCCAACGTCCGTTACCGTCCATGATAATTGCAATATGCTCTAAACTGTTTTCTTCTTTAGTCAAAACAAAAAACCTTAAATTATTTGATAGTTACCTCTACTGACCAACATTTTGCCACACTAAACTTGCATAATGTCTTTTTCTTTTGTTTCGAGCATATCCTCGATTTTTTTAATTGAATCGTCGGTCAATTTTTGGATTTCGTTTTCATATCTTTTTTCATCGTCTTCGGAAATCAGATTATCTTTTTTCAGCTTTTTCACTTCATCCAAAGCATCACGACGAATATTACGAATAGCCACCTTATTTTGTTCGGCATATTTTCCGGCAATTTTAACCAACTCTTTTCTTCTTTCTTCGCTCAACGGCGGAATAGGAATACGAATAAGCTGTCCGTCGGATGCCGGATTAAGCCCCAAATCAGATTCTCTTAAAGCCTTATCAACGGCTTTTGCCAAAGAGCGATCCCAAACACTAACCGATAAAGTTCTGGCATCAGGCACACTGATTGTACCGACCTGAGACAACGGTGTCATAGAACCGTATGCTTCAACCATAATTCCGTCAAGCAAGCTCACATGAGCTCTACCGGCACGCAAGCCGCCGAAATCCCCTCTCAAGGTTTCAAGCGTTTTTTCCATTCTGTTTTTGCTGTCATTTTTGATTTGATTAAAATCAGCCATACTATACCTCTTTTTTAATGATTGTAAAATTGCCTTTTCCCGAAACGGCATCAGCTAAAGCCTGTTCACCGCTTTGAGCAAAGACGATAATTGGAATATTGTTTTCTCGAGCCAAGGCCACAGCGGTTGTATCCATCACTTTTAGCTGTTTTGTAATAACCTCATCATAAGAAATTGCGCTAAACCGCTGAGCTTCAGGATTTATTTTTGGGTCAGCATCATAAACGCCGTCAACTTGCGTAGCTTTGAGTAAAGCATCACATTGCATTTCGGACGCGCGCAAAGCCGCTCCCGTATCGGTTGTAAAATAAGGATTACCTGTTCCGCCGGCAAAGATAATAATGCGATTCTTTTCCAAATGTCTTAAAGCCCTGCGATAGACATAGTTTTCACAGACATCTGGAATATGAATTCCGGATAATACTCTAACCTCGCACCCTAAACTTTCCAAAGCATTTTGCAAAGATAAAGCATTCATCACGGTTGCCAGCATTCCGATTTGATCAGCCACCGTACGGTTCATCCCATTCACAGCTTCTTTTGCACCGCGAAAGATATTTCCGCCGCCAACCACCAAACAGACCTGCACCCCGCTGTCTTTAACATTTTTGATTTGTTTTGCCAAACGCATAATCACTTCGGCCGACATACCGAAGTTTTTATCTCCCATCAACCCCTCACCTGAGAGTTTGAGCAAAATGCGTTTATAAATTGGTTTCATAATTTTTATAACCTTCTCGAGCAGTTTTTTTCATATTAACTATTTTTATCGTCTTGTCATCTATAAAATTCAGCTTTTATGCAGAAAAGACGCTTTTTCTCTTTTCTTCCATACACATGATATAAAAATATAGTTGAAAAAAGGTTACGATACGTTTAACAATAAGTTGAGATTTAACAATTATATAGGCAAGAAACGATGAGTATTCCTTCAATTTTTTTGATTTGTGCAATCGGTGGATATATATTAGGTTCCATTCCTTTTGGTTTGGTCTTAGCCCGCATGGCCGGATTAGGCGACATCCGCAAAATCGGCTCCGGCAATATCGGTGCCACCAATGTTTTGCGAACAGGACGTAAAGATTTAGCTCTTTTAACGGTTATCTTAGACGCCTCCAAAGCCGGTATTGCCGCATTTCTTGCCGCAAGTTTTGCCCCGAGTGCTGACTGCATTCTCTTTGGCAACATGACTCAGATTAACATTGTCGCCGGATTAATTGCCGGCTCATGCGGTGTCATCGGACATAATTTCCCGATTTGGCTTAAATTTAAAGGAGGTAAAGGCGTTGCCTCCACCTTCGGTTTTATTTTAGCCACCTCGCCGCAAATTGCCTTACTTGACTTAGCAACCTGGTTAGTTTGCGCATTTATTACGCGTTACTCCTCACTATCGGCAATCATAGCCGCCATTGCCACACCATTTTATGCCTTTTTCTTAAGTGAACCGACCTATACAATTTTTTATTCCGCAATTGCTTTACTGGTTTTGGTTCGCCACCGTGGTAATATTATCCGTTTGATTAAAGGACAAGAAAGCAAAATCAGCTTCAAAAAGAAATAACATCTGATGGCAAGTGAGCAAGAGATAATAGATTTTATTCGACTGATAAACACTGAAAACATCGGTCCGATAACTTTCTACAAACTTTTACAGAAATTCAAGAGTGTATCAAACGCCCTTAAACATCTGCCGCAACGGTTCACACCTTATCCGAGCGCCCTTGCCCAAAGAGAGCTTGAGTTGGCTCATAAGTTAGGAATACATATTTTAACTTTTGCCGACGATGCTTACCCGCAAAGATTACGCCATATTGCCGATACGCCGCCGATTCTTTATGTTAAAGGAAACATTGAATGCCTCAATCCTGAAAAATCATTAGCGATTGCCGGGGCTCGCAATGCCTCGTTGCCTGGACGAAAACTCGCCTCCCAAATTGCCTTTGATTTAACCAATGCCGGCATTATGGTTGTTTCAGGATTAGCCAGAGGCATTGATACTTCGGCACACAAAGGCGCACTTTATGCCAACAATCAATTAGGTTCGACAATTGCCGTATTAGGAACGGGTGTTGATGTTATCTATCCCAAAGAAAACACTCCCACCTATGAACAAATAGCCGCCCAAGGAGCTATTGTATCTGAGTTTCCTTTGGGAACACAGCCAAGCGCCACTAATTTTCCGAGGCGCAATCGTATAATTTCGGGTTTAAGTGACGGAACTTTGATTATTGAAGCCACTTTGCACTCCGGCTCACTCATCACGGCCGGTTTTGCGCTTGAGCAAGGGCGTGAGGTTTATGCCGTACCGGGCTCTCCCAACGATGCCCGCTCCCATGGACCTAACAAATTAATAAAAGAAGGCGCCACCTTAATTGAAACCGCACAAGACATCTTAGAAACTCTGACCTCGCACAATTTTAAGCGAGCAACACCTAAAGTCAAACAAGGGGATTTATTTGCCAAGCCTCTTGACAAAGAGGCAAAAATTGCAAATATTCCAGACACACAATCCCCGTTGTTGTCTTCACATGAGCAAGCGGATATTTTACAGTATTTGACTCCCGAAGGCGTCAGCATTGATGAAATCATCCGTACCTCGGGGCTCGATTCTTCTAGTTTATCGCTCCAATTATTAGAGTTGGAACTAGACGGCAAGATAGAGTATCTGGCAGGCAACAAAGTCGCATTAATTAAGTAAATGGAAGAAAAGTTATGAAATTAGTTATTGTGGAATCTCCGGCCAAAGCCAAAACAATCAATAAATATCTGGGCAGCGACTATAAAGTTCTGGCAAGCTTCGGTCACATCAGAGATTTGCCGAGTAAAGACGGTTCAGTTAACCCTGATGAAGATTTCGCAATGAAGTGGGAGTTAAGCTCCGGAGGTAAAAAACGCCTCAACGATATTATTGCAGCAGTCAAAGATGCCGACACCATCATTCTCGCATCCGACCCGGATAGAGAAGGAGAAGCAATTGCATGGCATATTTTGGAAGAACTGACCGCTCGCAAAAAAATCAAAGACAAAAAAATCGAGCGTGTTGTTTTCCACGAAATCACCAAATCAGCCGTAACCGAAGCCATCAAAAACCCCAGACAAATTGATAATAATTTGGTATCGGCTTATATGGCACGACGCGCATTGGACTACTTGGTAGGATTTACGTTATCCCCTGTTTTGTGGCGCAAACTCCCCGGCTCCAAGTCAGCCGGACGCGTTCAATCGGTTGCTTTGCGTTTAATTTGCGACCGCGAAACCGAAATCGAAAAATTCAAAGCCGAAGAATATTGGACGGTTGATGCCGAATTAATCACCCAAACCCAAGCTCTGATAAAGACACACTTGATTAATTTGGACGGCAAGAAATTAGAAAAATTTGATTTAAATTCAGAGGCAAAGGCCTTAGAAGCTAAAGCAAAGATTGAAGCGCAAGAATTTGCCATTTCCAACGTTGAGCGCAAAAAGACCAATCGTTATCCGGCACCGCCTTTCACTACTTCAACCTTACAACAAGAAGCAGCGAGAAAACTGCGTTTCAGTGCCAAAAAGACCATGCAAATTGCGCAAAAGCTCTATGAAGCCGGTTTTATTACCTATATGCGTACCGATGCGGTCAACTTGTCCAAAGAAGCAATTGAGGCTTGCCGTGCCGCAATTTTGAAGTATTTTGGTGAGGCTTATTTACCACAAACCGCCAAAGAATACAAAACCAAATCCAAAAACGCGCAAGAAGCACACGAAGCCATTCGTCCGGCTCACGTCGATGAAACGCCGAAAAAACTGGAAGCCAAGCTGGATGCCGATTCTCATAAGCTCTATGAGCTCATCTGGAAAAGAACCGTCGCTTGCCAAATGAATCCGGCTGTGATGGATAAAGTAACGATTGACGCCACTTCGGCTGACGGACAAATTTTGTTACGCGCCAATGGTCAAGTTATCAACTTTGACGGTTTCTTAAAATTATACGTTGAAAGCAAAGATGACAGTGACGATGATGATGAAAATCGCATTTTACCAAACGTTGAAACCGGAGAAGCCGTAACCAAAGGCGAGATTACACCTGAACAACATTTCACCACCCCTCCTCCGCGTTTTACCGAAGCAAGTTTGGTCAAGAAATTGGAAGAATTGGGTATTGGTCGTCCATCAACTTATGCCTCGATTATTGCGGTATTGCAAGAGCGTAAATATGTCCGCGTTGAAAAGTTGCGTTTTATTCCCGAAGACCGCGGACGCATAGTTACCGTCTTTTTGGAAAACTTCTTCAAAAAATATGTTGAATATGATTTTACGGCGCAATTGGAAGAATATTTGGATGATATTTCCAATGGCGAGATGGAATGGAAAAAGCTCTTAGGTGGTTTCTGGACCAAGTTCATCAAAAATATTGATGCCGTCCAACCTTTGCAAATCAGTGAAGTCATCGATAAAATTGATGAAGTCTTGTCTTATCACCTGTTTCCGCCCCGTGAAGACGGCTCAGACCCGCGCATTTGTCCCGAATGCGGCAAAGGTCGCCTAAGCATCAAATTAGGCAAATTCGGTGCTTTTTTGGGTTGCTCAAACTACCCTGAATGCAAATACACCAAACCTTTAACTGATGTTACGGAAGAAATGAGCAACGACACACCGAAAGCACCCAATCCTGAAGACAAAGAAATTGGTGAAATCAATGGGCTAAAAGTATATCTTAAAAAAGGACCTTATGGTTTTTATATTCAATTAGGTGAAGATGCAACCGCTACCACGGAAAAGCCCAAAAGAATTGCCTTACCCAGAAACTTAAAACCAGAGGAAGTAACCCCTGAACAAGCTCAAATTTTAGCCTCACTTCCCCGCCAACTTGGTAACGGAATTGAAGTCAATATCGGCAAATTCGGTCCCTACCTCAAACAAGGGAATAAGTCAAAATCTTTAACCGGAAATGATACGATATTCAACATTACGCTAGAGCGTGCCGAAGAGATATTAAAGAATGTTGCCGAACGCCCAAGCGGAAAGGTTTTGGGTCAAAATCCGAAAGACAAAGCCGACATAACGGTTTTGAGCGGCAGATACGGTCCATACATCAAATGTGGCAAAAACAACTACGCCATTCCCAAAGAGTTTAAGAATAAAGAATTAACTCTTGAAGATGCCCTCAAAATTATGTCTGCCAAGAAATAACCCAACAAAAAACCCCGAAAGTTCAAACTTCCGGAGTTTTAATTCACTTCAAAGAAAGTTATTTCAAAATGATTTTGCGCATTAACTGCAAACTATCTTTTTTGCGAGTTTTTGTTTTAGCAACAGAATTTAAAAAAGCAGCCTGATACAAAGAAGAAATTTGTTTGGCTGTAGCCAAAGCATCTCTGTGCTCCAATTGTTCAATTGCAGCATTCCAATCCTGAGTAGAAGTATTGGCCGGGCAACCATTGTTTTTCCAAATATAATAAGCCGTCTCGCGAATAGTTTTTTCATCAAACATTTGATATCTCCTAAAACGTAATAATAAAGTTATATTAATCACAAAAGATTAAATAATTATGAAAAAAGGCTCCAAATCCGGAGCCTTTAGTTTACCAACATACCAACTATTTAGAAGATTTCTTTGTAGCGGTTTTAGAATTGGTTTTAGCAGCGGTTTTAACCGGAGTTTTCTTAACCAAGGCAGCAGCTTTGCAAGAAGAAGTCTTAGTAGAAGAAATCTTCTTAGCAACAGAGTTCAAAGTAGCCATAGAAGAGAGTTGGTTAATAGCAGCATTCCAGTCGCTCAAGCTGGTGTTAGCCGGACAACCGTTGTTTTTCCAAATATAGTAAGCAGCTTCACGAATAGCGTTTTCACTTAAATTTAAAGAAGAGTTAGTAGAGTTAAAATTTTTCATCGCTTTGTCCTTTCATAAATGATTTAATGAAATAGTAGCAAAAAGAAGTTAAAAAAAGATTTACAAAAGGATAAAAATAAAAGAATTTTACAACTATTAGAAATTTTTCCTTATCTGTTTTAAGTTATAAAAAAACATTAACTAAAGAGAACGTCCACTACTTTGCAATAACTTTCCCGAAGCATAACTATTAGATTGTACTCGAGTTTGATATTGAGTTTTTACTTTATTCATAATAGATGACATTTCTTTAGCATATTTCTCCCCATTATTATCTGAATACCTTGTACCAGAAGGAGATTTTAAATCTCTCCAAGTCCACTTTCCGCCAATTTTATTATTATAAGACCGAGCAACATCTCCATCTCTAAACTCAAATTGGGCAATTCCATCCTTAAAAGAAAAATCGATTTGCTGTTTTCCGTCTTTACTAACACCAGACATATGCAATACACCATTTTTATCTTTTGATATATTTAATTTTTCAATATCAGGAGCAAAAGATAGTCTTGACTTATCAGACAAATCGACATTAATTCCATTTGACAGCAAATCATTAAGAGAAGGACTATGGTATTGTTTTTGAGCACTCTTTTGCGCTTTTAGATATCCCATAAAAGTTTTTGCTTTTTCTAATTTTTGTTTTTGTCTCTGATTAAGTGTTACATTTTCTAAATCATCACTGTACAAATCTTCACACTGACGAGTTACATCCATATTATTCTCAAATAAAGAAAGCCTAAAATTTCCATTTTCATCATACTCAGCCGAGAAAAGCAAATTTCCTTTTTCATCATACCCCCAAGCTTTTGTAACATCTTCAGAAGTCCCGTATCCATTTTGGACACCTTGTCCCTGCCAAAAATCAACTTTCTTCGCCATTTTGGGCAACATATCAATATCCATCATAGTTTTCCCTTTCTGTATTTAATAATGTGACTGTAATATCTATTTAAAATTATACCTAAATGTTGAGTATAGTCAACACAATTATTTTTAAGCCGTTCTACAATAAAAGAAAAATAAAGGATAATACTTTGAATAACAGGCTTAAAAACATAGGAAACAACATCCGTAGGACAAGGAAAGCAAAGCAAATTTCACAAATTGATTTTGCTGTCATGGTTGGCATAGACCGCGCGTATTTATCCGAAATAGAAAATGGTCACGCAAATATGTCTATCAATATTTTATACGCCATAGCCGATGCTTTAAATACAGACATTACCCAATTATTTAGCAAAACTATTGAATAATAGTTACATCAAACAAAACACAAAAAAACCTCCGTAACCGGAGGTTTTTTTAGATGGTGCGAGTTGGGATGGCTAAGCAAAAACAATCACGATTGATTGTTTTTGTCTGCAACATCTTTGAAAATTTATTGAACGACGAAACGAACAGTTTCGGAAGTGAAATTAAGTTTCAAAGCGAGGCCCGTCCCCAAGAGAGCAAGCCTTGCGCCGCTCGATTGGCGAGAGCACCATACAACAAAAGCCTTGGAAAACCAAGGCTTTTAGATGGTGCTCGGGGACGGGATTGAACCGCCGACACGAGGATTTTCAGTCCTCTGCTCTACCAACTGAGCTACCCGAGCATCGTTCGACGAAGAGGTTTATAAAACATATTTTCGAGCTTGTCCAGTTAAAAATGATGTTATTCTAAAAAAAATTTTATAACTATACCTTTTTCAGTAAAGTCAAAGAAAAAACGCTCCATTATTCAAAGAGATGGAGCGTTTTAACAAACTACTTATTTTTTACGATTTCAAGTTAACGATTGTTTGCAACATTTCATTATTAGCGGTAAAAGACTGAGTATTAAGCGTATAAGCGCGTTGCACGACAATCATTTTTGCAAATTCGCTTTCAACATTCACAGCGGAAGATTCGACGGCTTGAGGCTGTAACAAACCGGTGATATTTTTATCAGGCCCGTTCACATAATGACTTTGTCCGGTTTCATTATTTGCTTCAAACATTGTGTTATTAATTGGAGTTAAATTATCAGCTGATTCAAAACCGACAATCGCCAACTTTGCAAAAGCGATTTCATCACCATTACTATAAGAGGCTTTAACCACACCGTTACTATCAATAAAACTTTTCACAAAGTTTCCGCTAGGAGCACCGTCTTGTTCCACTTTAGTAATACCGGAGCTTCCGGCATATTGGGTCATTTTGGAAATATCCATTGTAATATTATTTGACGACCCATCATCCCAATTCACGGTAAGATTAAAATTTTTCGGACTAATGAGATTAGCATCGGAGTCGAAAACAGCTTCAATTGGCCCGCCGGTAACAGTACCGTCCTCAATTGTGAACGTAATTTCCCAAGTATTAATTTTGCCTTCTACTTTAGTAAAGAGCATATTCATGGTACGTCCGTCATTATTGGGACCATAAACGGTAACGCCATAACTGCTGGTATCGACGCCGTCTGCGGGTACATTGGCAATGACAGAAGCTTGTGTTGTCGGCGTTGAAGGAACCTTGTCTTGATATAAAATTTCAATATCGCTTGGAGAAGCTCCAAAACCATCACCTGTTGCAGGGAAGCCCTGAACGTTATAGCCGCTGCTGGTTACGAGGTAAGTTTTACCGTCTTGGGTAAGAGTTGTAAAATCACCGGCTCTGGTATAATAAGTATAACCACCTGTATCTTTAACCTCAAAAAAGGCATTTTCACCATTAATGGCAACATCATAATTATTTCCGGTAGAGGTAATCGTACCCTGAGTATTAACCAATGTTCGGTCATAATAATTCACGCCATTTATATTAACACGGTTAGAGCTCAATTGATCCACCGTATTGCTATAATTAGGCGTACTCCCCAACAAAGTACTAAACATAGTCTCGTTAGGCTTATAACCGACGGTGCGCATATTAGCCATATTTGTACTGACGGTTTCCAAAGCATGAGCCTGAGCGGACATACCCGTAACCGAAGGTGTAAAACTGCTTAATGCCATTTTTTCATCCTCACAAAATTCCACTTTAGGATAATATATGCAAATTTTGTGCCATTTTAACCAAGAGCCACCATAATTATTCCCGCCGTAATCAAAACAATGCCACTCATACTTATCATAGAAACACTCTCATGTAAAAACGCCACGGCAATAATAGTGGCTAGAACCACACTTAACTTATCTACCGGTGCCACTTGCGAAACTTTTCCGTATTTTAAAGCTACAAAATAGAATAACCAAGACATTGCTCCGGCAATTCCGCTGATTGCAATCCAGAGCATTGCTTTTTTATCGGCTAAGATACCGCTGACATGGCTAAAATTTCGCTGTACCAACATCACACAAATCAAAAACAAAGCCATAATCACAGCCCGAATAACCGTTGCGGCATTAGCATCCAAACCTTGCAAGCCGATTTTGCCGAACACGCTGACCAAAGCGGCACATATTGCTGATAACAAAGCATAAACCAGCCACAAATAATTCTCCATAATTTTACCTCCTAAAAAAATTTCTCTTTATAATGCATATACAATGCCACCATTTAAATATACTTTCTGCAAATGATTTTCAAATTTTTATATATTGCTAAAAAATGGGCATTTTTTATCAAAATTGAGGCATTTTTTGCTCAAATTTGGTAAAAAAAGAAGATTTTTGTTGTTTTTATGAAAAATAAGCGGTAATACTTCAGCTAGGAATAATAACTTTTTAAGAAAGAGAGAATAACAATATGTCTAATCCCTTGGATACAAAAGTAATCAGCAAATTGGCTGAAATTTTGGATAAGAGCAACCTGACTGAACTTGAATACGAAGACGAAGGTTGCCGTATATGCTTAACCAGAGAATTACCGCATCCGGCACCACTTCCACCGATGCCTGCGCCAATTCCTCCGGCACCTATTGCAGCCCCTGTTGCAGCACCAACCCCTGTTGCAGCTCCGGCAGCCCCTGCCCCGGTATCCGAAGAAGACTATGCCAAACTCCCTGGTTGCGTAAAATCTCCGATGGTTGGCGTTGTTTACCTCTCAAGCGACCCGAATTCTCCTGATTATGTTAAAGTCGGCGACAGTGTAAATGTCGGCGATACGGTCTGCTTGATTGAAGCGATGAAAACCTTCAACCCCGTAAAAGCTCACACGGCAGGTAAAGTAACCAAGATTTTGGTATCCGGCGGTGATCCGGTTGAATATGGTGAACCGTTAATCATTATCGAATAACACTTATAGGATAAATATATGTTTGAAAAAGTACTGATTGCCAACCGAGGAGAAGTAGCCCTTAGAATTCATCGTGCCTGCCGCGAAATGGGAATTCGCACGGTTGCCGTACACTCTGAGGCTGATGCCGATGCAATGCACGTTCGTTTGGCTGATGAAGCCGTTTGCATCGGACCTGCCCGTTCTACAGATTCTTACCTCAACAAACCGGCAATTATTTCCGCTGCACTCATTACCGGCGCGGACGCCATTCACCCTGGATTTGGATTTCTTTCAGAGAATGCTGACTTTGCCGAAATGGTTGAAAGACACGGGATTACCTTTATCGGACCGACGGCTGACCAAATGCGCCTGATGGGAGATAAAATCACCGCTCGTAAGGTTGCACAAGAAGCAGGCATTCCGGTAACCCCAGGTTCTCCAGCACTTGAAAGTGTTGACATGTCCATTGAATGGGCCAATAAAATCGGCTATCCGGTAATCGTCAAAGCCACGGCTGGCGGTGGCGGTAAAGGTATGAAAATTGCCTTTAACGATGAGGAAATGAAAGAAGCCTACACCATGGCTCGTGCCGAAGCCAAAGCAGCTTTCACCAGTGATGTGGTTTACATGGAAAAATATTTGCAAAAACCACGTCATATTGAAATGCAGATTTTGGCGGATAAATATGGCCACGTTGTTCACTTAGGCGAACGTGATTGCTCAATTCAACGCAGCAACCAAAAAGTCATTGAAGAATGCCCATCTCCGGCTTTGAACAATCAACAACGTCGAGAAATTGGTGAAATTGTCCGCAAGGCAATCGAAAAAATCGGTTACACCAATGCCGGAACTTTGGAGTTTTTATATGAAGACGGTCGTTTCTATTTTATGGAAATGAATACGCGTCTGCAAGTAGAACACCCAATTACCGAAGCCATCACCGGTATTGATATTGTGAAAGAGCAAATTCGCATTGCTAGCGGTGCCGAACTTGGTTATACCCAAGATGACATCTCTTTCCACGGTCATGCGATTGAATGCCGTATTAATGCCGAAGATCCGGAAACCTTTGTCCCCTGCCCCGGAAAAATCACCGAGTGGCATGCTCCGGGCGGACTTGGCATCCGAGTCGATTCTGAAATTTATTCCGGCTACACCATACCACCGTTTTATGACAGTATGATTGCTAAATTAATTGTTCATGGCAAAACCCGTAATGCCGCTCTAATGCGTTTACGTCGTGCCTTGGAAGAATTTGTAATAGAAGGCGTCAATACCACAATTCCTCTGCATCAAGATATCATTTCCCAAGCAGAGTATATTGACGGTCAATACAATATTCATTGGCTTGAACAATTCATAGAAAAGAAAAAAGCCAGTAAATAAACAAAGCAAACAAACCTCCTTGTGAAAAGGAGGTTTGTTTTTTCTAAATTAGGGGTTTATTTTTCAAAAAATTAAGATAAAGTAAGAATATATGTAACTTTCCAGAGGTGCAACATGACCAAACACCTACCCATCTTGCAAATTTTTCACCAAAGCTATCAATACGTCAAATCACATCTTCCTAGCTTGGGCTTATTTTTCGTCTTATCTTTCAGCGGAATATATCTTCTGGGCGGTTTTAACCTTATGGATAATCCTCTGGGTGGATTAATTTACATAATTTACACTTACCTCTTTTACTTTTGCTTTGTCCGGGTTTATTTCAAACGCCGCCCATTGCTAAAGAAATCTGAATTTATCAATGCTTTGATAAGGGCTGTTACCATTTCACTTTTAGCGTTTGCCTTTCTGATGCTCTTAAAGATGTTGCTGTTGTTCGGGTTATGGCTATTAAGCCCATTGCAGGTATTCCCGTATATTCAAAACCTCTGGAGTGATTTTATCGCCTCAAACACATTCCGCTATGCCCTCTACGGCATCATGTTCTTACTTCTGACAACATTGTTTTATATTCCGGCATTAGCTTGGGTTTCAGCCGTAATTGGGCGTAATGCCTCTATCACCCTCACCTTTTTCCATACCAAAGATAACTACTGGCGCATATTTTTGATTTGTTTCATCATTTATGGCTTAGTTCCTTTTGCCATCTTCGCACTTTCTGCCAATTCTTGGCTATTACGCGCTATATTTAGTGCCTTATTCACGGTAATTCAGTGTGTGATTTACCTCAACATTTATGAGTTTTTCTATAAAACCCCAAAACGGAAATAAGCAACAGAAAAACCTCCGTTTTTTAACGGAGGTTTTTCTTTGTGCTCTTAAAACAATTAAGCTGCCTTGCTCTTTTTCATTTGTGCAAATTCGTTCATCTTCGAGATGACATAATCCAAATCTTCATTATCAAGATAAGGTGTCATCGGGATAGACAATACGGTCTTAGAAAGTTTTTCACAAACCGGCAAAGAACGATTGTTCCATTTAGCATAAGCGGTTTGAGTATGAACCGGACGCGGATAATAAGCACCGCAAGGAATTCCGTTTTCTTTCAAGAAAGCCATCAATTCATCACGGTCATCGCAGTTAATTGTGTACAAAGCATAAGCAGAGCTGCAATTATCCAAAATGCGTTGTTTACGGAAATAACTATCCAATTCATTATCATAACGGCTGGCAACACGATATCTGTCTTTGAGTTCTTGATCAAATACCGTTAATTTTTGCAACAAAACGGCAGCTTGGAAAGAGTTCATACGTCCAGTCATACCCAAACGAACATTATCATAGTGATCTTCTGGGCTCATACCATGAACACGGCAAGATTTAACCAATTCATTTTCTTCCTCAGAATTTGTAAATACGGCACCGCCATCACCATAGCAAGCCAACGGTTTTGTAGGATAGAAAGACGTAGCAGACATATCGGCAATAGAACCAGCTTTTTTGCCTTTATAAACAGAACCGTAAGATTGGCAAGAGTCAGACAAAACTTTCATACCGTTTTTGTGAGCGATTTCAATAATTGCATCATAATCGCAAGGAGAACCGAAGATATCGACGGCAACAACGGCTTTCAAATTGAGTTTGCCTTCTTTTTTAACTTCTTCAATAGCCTTTTCCAAATCTTTCGGATTCATATTGTAGGTTTCAGGATCAGAATCAACAAAAATCGGAGTAGCACCGAGCAAAACCGGAGCCTCTGCAGAAGCAACGAAAGTGAAAGAAGAAACGAATACAGCGTCTCCTTGTTTAACCCCCCAAGCCATCAAAGCCAAGGTCAAAGCATCGGTACCGGAACCGCAAGTAGCAGAAAATTTGGTACCGGAATAAGCAGCCAATTTTTGGTCCAACTCACGAGTTTCCGGACCTTGAGCATAACCGCCGTGATTCAAAATAGTCTTAAAAGCATCTAAGAATTTTTCTTGACCGATAACTTTCTGAGAAGTAGCGCAGTCAAACAAGTTTAAAGGTTTTGCAGGTTTACTAGTCATTTTCATTTATCCTTCATAAAGTTTTTAACTGAGAGGGATATTATGACAATTTTTTTAGAAAAGCAAAACACAAAAGGTTACGTCTTTGTAACAAACTCACAAAGGAAAAGTTACCAAACAAGAAACCACGTTTTCTTTGTCAATTTGGTGAACATAAAACCCCAAAGACTTTTTATCAGCAACAATATTATCAACTTTTTTGAAGTCATATTTAGCCCGCCAATTCACACTTGGAGCAACAACGACAGGAACCCCGTCAATATTTCCGGTAACTGGATTATGCAAATGCCCACAAGCAACGAGTTTTACAGAAGTTTTGTATTTACTGACGATTCTCTTAAAATCCTCATACCAAGAAGGTTTCTCATTATCAAAGGTACGAGAACGCCAATCAAACGGAAATTGATGCACTAAAATCAAAACCGGCTTTTGAGCATTATTGTCTTTGAGCTTTTGCTCCAGCCACGCTAATTTTTCGGCATTCATTTCACCGTTCATAACACCTTGTTTATAAGTATCGAGAGCCAAAATTTTAACCCCAAAATCACTCACTTCATATTGAAGCCCAATTTCATCATTTCCTTTTGGGTGAAGAGGACGATAAAGTTCTAACGCATTTTGAAGATTTTGCGTTCCGTCTTTGTTGCCCGTAATAATGAAATAAGGATATTTCAGTTGATTAAGCAGTTCAAAAGCTGTTTTATAATCTTGTTTAGAGTTACCATGAACGATATCTCCCGTAACAATCACGCAGTCAAAATCGACCTCAAAATTATTAAGGACTTCAACCATTTTTTGCAAATTTTGCGTACCGTTTTTGGTCGTATCACCAATATGCAAATCCGAAATATGAGCAACAAACATATATTTTCTCCTACAACTTTCCTAATATACATTTCAAACTATTAACCATTTAATAATAAATATATTGATTTCAAAAAAAATAATGCTATATTTTGGACAATTATTAACTAAAAAACTGCCAAGAAAGGAAATTCCGTGCAGAAAAAAGTTTTGTTTGTATGTATGCTGTCGTTTATGATGTTGACCACAGCATCTTGTACCACCTCGCGTTCTGCAATTACAGACGAACATGACCAAACCGATACCTTTGAAGGGTATAACAGAGCAATGTTCAAATTCAACTACGAGTTTGATAAATATATATTAAAACCTTTAGCTGAAGGATATCGAGATATCACCACCCCATACATTCGCAGGCGCGTTAACACCGCGATTGCCAACTTAAAAGAACCGCTTTATGCCACCAACAATCTCCTGCAAGGTGAATTCAAAAACAGCGGAATTAGTGTTTTTCGTTTTGCCATCAACTCCACATTGGGTTTGGCAGGAATGTATGACGTTGCCGAAGGCTGGGGATTTCCACGCAAGCAAGCCGGTTTTGATTCGACTTTAGCCAAATGGTGTGTCAAAGACGGTCCATACCTGATTTTGCCGATTTTTGGTCCGAGCACACCGCGAGCAGCTGTTTCCTTGGCATTAGATTCAGCATTTAATCCATTATATTGGGCAACCTATAATGATGCCAATGTTCACGATAAAGTGATGTACTCATACGCAGTCATATCAGGCGTTGCCGCCCGTGAATCTGTTATGGATGTATGGAATGACCTAGAGAGCAATTCTGTAGATTTCTATGCTGCAATGCGTTCGGCATATCTGCAAAACCGCGGACAAAGCGGCTGTTATAATGACGTCAAAGAAGCCCCTCAAGCCGCATATGACTTTGACTTTGGTGTTGAAGATGAAGATGAAATATATAACGAAATGGAAACCAAATAATAATTGGAGTAACGACTAATGAAAAAAACTTTTCTTATGATTTTGGCAACAGCTTTATTTATGCACACGGCACCGGTTCAAGCTGCCGTAGATGCGCAAAAAGCCGAAACATTTGTTGTTCAGGTTACCGAAAATGGTATTGAAGACATTATCAATGCCAATATCTCACAACAAGAAAAAGACAAACGTTTTGAAAAATTGTTTAATAATGCTTTGGATTTGGATTTTATTGGACAATTTGTTTTAGGTCGTTACTGGAGAACAGCCACCCCGCAACAAAGAACAGATTTTATTGATGCTTACCGCGCTCTAAACATCAAAACCTGGTCGCAACGTTTTGATGAATTCAAAGGTAAACGCTTTATTTTCAAAGGCACGAGCCCTTCAAAATCGGCTAATCAAGTCTTTGTAAATTCGGTTGTTCCGATGGAACAAGGCGAACCGGCAAAGGTTGTATGGCGCGTTAAACAAACCGGCGACAAATTCAAAATCGTCGATATCATTATTGAAAATGTCAGCCTAGCCATCACTGCCCGTAATGAATATACCGCTTATATAAAGAATAATCCCGGTGGTATAGATGCTTTGATTAAAGATTTACAACAAAAATCTAAGTAAAAAAAATCTCCTCTGCAAAGAGGAGATTTTTTTGATTTTATTAATTGGCTGAATTATCTTTCATTGCATTAACATCTTTTTGCATACTTTCGTTCATGGATTTATCCAACTCTTTCACCTCATTGACAGCCTGCTCAGCCATATTTTGTGCCCCGTCTTTGACATCTGTTGCCACCTGAGAAACAGTTGATTGTTCGGTAATATTTCCCTCCCAAACACCTTTTGCCACAATATAAACAATAACAAGCAAGGCCAAATAAAAAACATATTTCAAAAAAGTACCCATAAGATTATCTCCTATAAATAAACAACACATTTTTGAGATAATCACGATTCTGTTTTTTTCAATTATGGCATAAAGGATTCTTATTCTAATTCTATTGCTAAAACACCATATTGTATTTGCTTGGCCACAGGATAAAACTCAGCTAAAACTAAAATGAGTTCTGCTACCGTTTCAAATCCGGTTTTAGCAATATCAATTTGTTCGCAAAGTCGCTCAAAATCTTGAGCTCCATAAAGTGCTTTAACTTTTTTAAGACATTTTTGAGTTGGATTGTTAATTTGTGAAAATTCAATTTCATCACCGATATGAATAAGCCGTCTTTTTTCATCTCTGAGACGCAATTCGATTGTTTTTGTCCCACTATTTATTAAATTAAAATATTTCTCTTGCAGCCGCATTTTGTGCATTTTATTTTATCCCATATCCGCATAAAAAAAGCTCTTTGAAAAGAGCTTTTTTTATAAATATTACATTGCTTCGCTTCCTGAGCCGGAAGTACTTGTTCCCTCAGCACTACCACTCGGAACGATTTCAGGCAAAGCTCCAATGGCTTTTTTACGTTTTAATTTGTTTACAAACTTAATTGAGCGTTGAGCGTCCCATTTTTTCTTACCCTCTTCTCTTTGAAAGATTTGTTTGTAAACTTCAATAGCTTGGTCAAATTCCGACAACTTAGTCAAGCAACTAGCCAAACCATCATAAAGTTTATGGTGATAATTATTATTAATTAAGGATTGAGCTTTTTTATAGCACTTCAAAGCATCGTTAAACTTAAGCATTTTTTGGTAAACGAAACCAATACTAATCCAAGCCTGAATTTC
Organism: uncultured Pseudomonadota bacterium; assembly: GCA_949295995.1. Taxonomy (GTDB): domain Bacteria; phylum Pseudomonadota; class Alphaproteobacteria; order RF32; family CAG-239; genus Scatocola. The sequence goes on along the minus strand of CASFNK010000047.1, from coordinate 11,919 downwards.
GCGACTATCAATATTCAAAATTTTGGTAAAACATTTAAGAGCGGAATTATTATCGCCCATCAATTGGTAAGTAACCCCAACACCATTCCATGCTTTGATATTGGTTTTATCATTGGCCAAAACTTTCTTAAAGAAAGAAATTGCCCTGTCATATTGTTTTAATTTTTGTAACGTAACGGCAATTGACAATAATGTCTGCGGATGTTTGTTATCAATCTTCATAGCTTGTTCCAAAACATCCAAAGCCTCTTTGTAAGAGAACATATGTTGCAAAGCAATGGCTTTACCGTTTAAGGCCTCTAATGAAGTCTGATCGATAGCCACGGCCTGATCAAAACAAGCAATAGCGTCTTTATAAAGTCCGCGCATACTAAGCGTAACACCTTTGTTGTTCAAAACTTCGACAGACTCGGGATTAAGCTGTAATGCTTTATCAAAGCATTCTACAGCCTCGGTATATCTACTCATTTTTTGAAAAGCAAAACCCTTGCTATTTAAAGCCTTCCAAGATTTGGGTTGTTCAGCAATAGCCTCGTCAAATTGAACGATAGCATCTTTATACATGCCTTGATCGAGCAATTCTTGCCCTCTTTTATAAGCACTGTTTTCATTAGATTTAACCATATTTTTTCTCTTTTCAAATTATAGTTACAAAATAATTTAAGGTTATAAGTAACACGATTAAGAACAAAAGTCAAGAATTCTTCTTTTTATAAAATTAACTTATTTTCAGTTGCTGGTGCAAAGGAATATCGGTTCTGATTTCAACATAGCGAATACCGAAACGCTGACAAAAATCACTCACCTTTGCACGTTTATCTTTGAAATAAGCCTTATATTCCTTTTGAAAATATTTTGACTTTGTATCAAATACCAATCTTTCGCCACTATTTTCAGCCATATATTCGCCGGGCAAAGGAGGCATTTCCTCCAACACATCAAAAACATTGAGAGCATAGACGCGAGCTTTTTTTGCCAAGGTTGCCAAAGCTCGCCGCAAATCTTCATTAAAATCAGAAAAATCCGAAATCACAAATACCACCGCCTGACTTTTGATATTGGATTGCAACAACTGCACGGCTTTTTCTTTTGGTGAGGATTGAGACGTTTTCAGCGTTAAAATCTGTTTACTGAGCGCGCTGATTTTTTTCAAAATCACCATCATATTGGCTTTGTTATTCTGAGGCTTAAAAAATAAATTATCCACCCCATCAAACACCAAGCAACCGAATCTGTCTTTATTTTCCAAACTCATCCACCCGAGCAAGGCGGTAATTTTAGCGGCAGCGACTGATTTAAGCTCATTTTTAGTTCCAAACACCATGCTGGAAGACAAATCAAGCAGCGCATAAATCTCTCTGTCTCTTTCTTCGGCATAGAGTTTTGTAAAAGGCTGCCCTTTGCGCGCCGTTACCCGCCAGTCCATATCGCGCACATCATCACCGTATGCATAGCTGCGGATTTCTTCGAGTTCCATTCCTCGACCTTTAAAGGCAGACTTCACATCTCCGGCCATATATGACAATGTTTTCACTTGACTGAGTTTACGCAAATAAGCCACATATTGCCTCTGCTCAATCAATTCTTCCAAACTGGCAAATAAACCGCCGCCTCCGAGTTCGGGAGCCACGGATGTAAAAAACTTGGTAATATGTTTCAAACGTTTCATATTGTCCAATCTTTCACAAACAAATTACGGCAAAGGAACCACATTCAAAAGTGAGGTAATAATGTTATCTGTTGTGATACCTTCAGCTTGCGCCTCAAAGCTCAAAATAATTCTGTGGCGCAAAATATCATAAATAACCGCATGAATATCTTCAGGTGTTACAAAATCACGTCCATCTATCCAAGCATTAATTTTTGCACATCTGTCCAGAGCAATAGTTGCACGAGGACTTGCACCAAACATAACTTGTCCGGCCAATTTGGCATCATATTTTTCAGGATGTCTGGTCGCCACAATCAATTGCACCAAATATTCCTCAATTTCATCACTCATGTGAATAGAGAGCACTTCTTTTCTGGCTGCCAAAATATCTTCAATACTCAGCGGCGTAAATTTCTCGCTTTGGGTTTTGGCAACTTCACCTCTGACCAAGCGCAAAATTTGTTTTTCAGAAGCCGCATCCGGTTGGTCAATTTTAATAAACATCAAAAAGCGGTCGAGTTGAGCTTCAGGTAAGTTATAAGTTCCCTCATGCTCAATCGGATTTTGCGTTGCCATTACCATAAACAATTCCGGCAATAGATACCTTTTTCCGCCGACACTCACCTGACGCTCAGCCATAGCCTCTAAGAGTGCGGATTGCACTTTAGCCGGTGCACGGTTAATTTCATCGGCTAAGACCAAATTTGCAAAGACAGGTCCTTTTCTGAATTCAAATTCACCTTTAGCCGCCACATAAATATCACTTCCGGTAATATCGGACGGTAGCAAGTCCGGCGTAAATTGGATTCGGTTAAATCCGGCACTGATACACTCAGATAAAGTTTTAATAGCTTTGGTTTTAGCTAACCCCGGAGCACCTTCCACCAAGGCGTGTCCATCGGCCAAAAGCGTAATCAACAATTTTCGGACCAATTCTTCCTGTCCGATAATTTTGGTTTCCAAATAATTTTTCAATCCGATAATTTTTGCTTTTGTATCAGCCATTTTTATACCCTCTCTCACAATACCGAAATTCGATTTAAGAAATCATGATATTCATTAAGTACGGCTTGCTTCATGGTTTCATTTTCCAAAAAGTCAAACAACTCGATTGAGCGTTTGTAATGCATTTTTGCCCGCTCAAAATCCCCTTGCTCCCGATTAAAAGCCTCCACCCGTGCCAGATAGAGCAAAGCCTCCGCCTCGGCAAAATGATGAGATACTTTACCATACAAATAAACTGACTTCATCAAGGCCTTTCGGGCATTGGGAATATCGCGAATAATATATCGCAAACACCCGATTGCCGATAAAGCACTTGCCTCCCCAAGAAGGTCGCCGTTTTCCCGATACAAATCGCGGCATTTTTCGAGCAAATCATGGGCTTGGTCATAGTTTTTAAACTTCATTTCCAACCGAGCCATTGCCCGCAACGAAGCGGCTTCTTTTAATGAGGTACCGTCTTGATCAAACAATTCTGCGGCTAAAGCATATTTTTCAAGAGCTTTTTTATCATGATTTTCCATCAAATGCAGATAGGCTTCTTGTTCGTAGGCATCTCCCAAAAGATTTTTATTATCAATTGCAGAGGTAACCTCTTCAGCTTTTCTAATGGTTTTAAACGCCTTTTCCAGTTCACCGCTGTTACCTTGCACTTTTGAGAGCTTGATTAAAGATTCGCCATAAGTATTTTGCCCGTCAATAAAATCTTTCACCAACTCGGTCGAATTTTTCAAAGCTCTTTCGGCTTCCTTAAAGTTATCCAAACTAAGTTCCAACTCTCCCAAACGGGAATAGACAAAGGCTTCACCTTCCGTATCTTGAGTTTTATGGTATAAATCGGCAGCTTCAAGGTAAGATTTTCTGGCATCATCATAAGCACCTTTATGCCAAAAATTATCACCGAGCTGAAATTTTTTTGATGCTTCGGTAACAAGTTCCCCGTTTAATGTTCTAGGCATAATTCAAAAAACTCCTTTGCAATCATTCAATAATAATATATATATGGGCTAAAGATAAAAAATACAAGCAGATAAAAAATAAGAAGTTACAAACAATGGATAATATATTTGATTTGGAAGAAGGCAACGCCGCTCCTGTTTATAATAATACGGCGGCTCTAATGCCCCGCTTTGATTGGTTGGATAACCTTAATCCGGAACAAAAATTAGCAGTGCAAACAACCGAAGGTCCGGTTTTGGTCTTATCGGGAGCCGGAACGGGCAAGACGAAGGTTTTAACCACGCGTCTGGCTTATATTTTGGCCAATATGAAAGCCAATCCATGGAATTGTCTGGTTGTTACCTTTACCAATCGTGCCGCCAAAGAAATGAAAGAGCGCGTGCAAAATATGATTGGGGATATTGCCAATTCGGTATGGCTCGGCACGTTTCACAGTATCTGTGTTAAAATTTTGCGGACTCACGCCGAATTGGTCGGACTTCACTCCAACTTCACCATTTTGGATACCGACGACCAAAAAAGAGTCGTTAAACAAATTTGTGAGGCCATGGGGGTCGATGACAAAAAATATCCCCCACAAGCCATTATTGACCGCATCCAACGTTGGAAAGACAAAGGCTTAACAGTCGAAAAACTGCAAAAAGACTACAAATCCAATGTCTTGACTGAGGTTTATCAACGCTATCAACAACGTCTCTTAGAGCTCAATTGTGTCGACTTCGGTGATATTTTGCTCTACGCCCTAACCATTTTGCTCTCCAATGCCGATGTTTTGGAAAGCTACCAAAATCGCTTCAAATATATTATGGTGGATGAGTATCAAGACACCAACGTAACCCAATATTTGTTTTTGCGTTTATTATCACAAAAGAATCACAATTTATGTTGTGTCGGCGATGATGACCAATCTATTTATTCTTGGCGTGGTGCCGAAATTGAAAATATCTTGCGTTTTGAAAAAGATTTCAGCGATTGCAAGACCATCCGTCTGGAACGCAACTACCGCTCGACGGCCAATATTTTGTCAGCCGCTTCGGCTCTGATTAGCCATAATGAAGGACGCCTAGGAAAAACCCTTAAAGTGGCCGAAAACAGCCCTGCCAAAAATTGTGATAATGCCAAAATCAAAGTCGTGAGTGTTTACAGCGGTGAAGACGAGGCCAAATATGTGGTGGATGAGATTGAAGCCAAACGTCGCCAAGGCTATGATTATTCACAAATGGCCGTTTTGGTCAGAACCGCATTTCAAACCCGTGAGTTTGAAGAAAAATTCATTGCAGAGGCGATTCCTTATCAAGTCATCGGCGGTCCGAAATTCTATGAACGTCAAGAAATCCGTGATGCTTTGGCTTATTTTCGAGTTGTTTTGCAACCTCATGATGATTTGGCCTTAGAAAGAATTATCAACAAACCGGCACGCAGTATCGGTGCCAAAACTTTAGAAAAATTCCAAGAAATCGCGCGCTCAAACGGTATTTCGCTTTATATGGCTGTTGAAAAGGCCGTCAATGAGGGAATAATTTCAGGTAAAGCCAAAGCAAATATGAGTGAGTTTTTAAGTCATTTTGAACACTGGCGCCAAGCTCTCAATACTCTGACACCTGATGATTTAGCCGACCAAATTTTGGAAGATTCGGGTTATCGGGAAATGCTCAAACAAGAAGGCACCGAGGAAGCCAACGGACGTCTTGAGAACTTAAAAGAATTGGTTACCGTCATGGGCGATACCGAAAAATATCCGACCATGAGTGAATTTTTGGAACACGTCAGCTTAGTCATGGATAATGATGATGCCCTAGACAGCAACAAAGTAATGCTAATTACCCTGCACTCGGCCAAAGGTCTGGAGTTTGACATCGTCTTTTTACCCGGTTGGGAAGAAGGCCTTTTCCCACACCAACGAAGCATGGACGAAGGCGGAACCTCAGCTCTGGAAGAAGAACGTCGTCTGGCTTATGTGGCCATTACGCGCGCCAAACAACAACTTTATATTTTAACGGCACTAAATCGGCGTATTTACGGTCAATGGCAAAACAATATTCCGTCTCGTTTTATTAATGAACTTCCGCCGTCAAATATTGAGATTTGTAATAATGTTAATAGTTTTTATTCCAACGGCTACGGAAATTCATACTCTAATCGCTATAATAATGAATATGATTCCAGCTCAAATTATAACGGATGGTATAAGAATAAAAGACAATCTCAGCCCAGACAATATAACGATAACAATCGCTTCAGCTATGTCAAAGAGCCGGAATATTATGCGCCAAGGACAACAAACAATGCCATTATCGGCATGAGAGTTTATCATACCACTTTCGGCTATGGTAAAGTTGTTGCAGCCGAGGGCAATAAACTGGAAATTATGTTTGATAATTATGGGCATAAGAAATTACATAAAGATTATGTAACCAAGGTTTAAGAAGGCCTATTTAAATCACACAAATAAGGATTACATTTTCTTCATTCATCAAGGAGAGGGAAATGTATAAATTTACCATAATAAGTTTATTGTATTTAGCCACTATCGCTCTTGCTCAAACGGCATATTGTGAAGATAATGAAACCATAAACAGCGTTGCTGAGGTCAAGACCATGGAAGATGGCTCTTATGTTAATATGCAAGGCTATATTGTCGAAAAGCTGGAAGATGAAAATTATAATTTTCAGGATTCAACGGGAAATATTTTGCTAATTATCAACAATGAAGATTGGGAAGGAGAAAGTATTAACTCCAACGATTTAGTTGAGGTACAAGGAGAAGTTCATAACGGTTGGACCGATGTTGAGGTTAAAGCCGACTTAGTCAACAAATATACCCCACGGTTAAAAAAACAACTTTCCCAAAAATAAAGATTATCATAAACTATAAAAAACAAATTTGATTAACTTTAGTATAAGGAGAAAACAATGAAAAAAGTTTTATTTTTATCCACTGCATTGATTTGCTCATTTGCCGCACTTGCATCAGCGCAAACCAATGGCGGATTTATCGGCAATTCCGAAAACATCTCAATCACAACGGTTAACCAGATAGAAAACTTGCCCGATGAATCTTATGTTACCATGCAAGGAAACATCACTTCCCAAGTTGGACATGAAAAATATATGTTTGCAGATTCCACCGGCACAATCAAGATTGAAATAGATGATGATGATTGGAACGGTCTGACAGTTGGACCGGAAGACAAAATTCAAATTCAAGGCGAAGTTGACAAGAGCTGGACCAAACCAACCAAAATAGAAGTCGATTCCATTCAAATTATTCCGAGTAAATAAGCAAACTTCCCCTCAAACGAGGGGATTTTTTTCTAAAACTCATATCTTAGCCCGAAACTCAAATCAATCGGTACTTCGATTTTATCACCGAGCTGCGTTGAAACACTGATATAAGAATACAAATTTTCATGAGGTTGAAACTTAAATCCGGTACCTAACTCATACATGGTATCCGAAACATCTTCATGCAAGGTTTCTCCGGCGACATCAATTTTACTCTTACCATCAAATTCTTCCACCACATTAAATTCCACATAAACTTCCTTATCATCCCAAGCATAACCGGCAGAAGCCCCCATTCGTCCTTCCAAAGAGGTAGCACCACGTCCTTTTATTCTGGTATTAAGAGAAGTCCGATACTCCATTGATCCAAGATCAATATATTTCAATTTCAAATGGGGTTCGGCAAACCACCCATTATCAAAATTGATTCTTTTTCCGGTCTCTGCACCGACACTCCAACCATTAACATCATATCTTCCGTCAACATCATCACCATGGGGTAAAAAACTTTTTAATTTTTGTTTTTGCCAATAATAATGCGCCATCATATCTAAAAAATATTTATCCTTTGTCATTAAAGAAGAATAAAGCCCTACATTAACCGTATCCCCTTTTGACTTACCGCTATAATCAAATTTGATTAAAGAATCTGTAAATCCGACAGAAGCCCCGACAACCATCGTATCAACCAAATCTTGTTTAACTTTCATATCATAACCGACCTGAAGAGTTGCTACATCAGCATTGCTTTCAGAACTATCCTTAAAATTCAATTTCACTTCACGCCACCCTGTTTTAATCCAAAAACCATAATTTTTATAAAGGTGTAAATCATCAAAACGATTATTCATGGTTTCCATTTGAGCTAAGAAAATTGAATTAATTGTTGAATAAGTATTTTTGGTAATAACAGCCGTTTCAGTAAGTTGCGAGGTTTTCTCCAAAATCCACTCATCTCCGATATGGTGTAAATCATAACGATAAACACCGACATCAACTGCACCGCCTAAGAGATAGAACTCGGCATTACCGCCATTGACTTGCACAATCGGAATATTTTGAGGAAAAATTTCTTCATAACTGCTATCAACCATAGCAATACCGAAATTTCCGCTTCCGCCGTTAACCACTAATTCATCACTTTGTGAAGCGGCCGCCTGACTATTGAGATAAAATTTTCCCTGACCAGAAATCGTACCAACTGTTAACTTTGCATATTGGTTATCATTAATCATATCAACGGAAGCACCGCTCATTTCTAAAACAGGTATTGTATTGGCTCCCTGAACCTTAAACTCTCCCCCTGAAAGTTTAGTTACACCTGACACAACAGCCCCATTTTCTAATAAAGTAGAACCGCCAAATTGAGTGAGATTATTAATTTCAGCTTGCCCTTCTACCAGTAAATTTCCATTATTAACCAGAACATCGGATATTGATGTTCCGCTAAAGGCCATAATACCACCATTATTCAAAGTAAGATTAGAGCCTTGTCCACCGGAAGAAAAACTCAATCCTCCATAACCATTAACCACTGCTCCATTTAATGTTCCGCCATCAACAATTTGGGTTCCGTCATTTAACGTCGTATTTTCGGCACTTCCTTCAATCAGTTGATATCCGCCGTTTATGATTGTGCCCGAACTCAAACCTCCGGCATAAACATATTGATTACCTCCGCTGTTAAGAGTGGTATTAAGAGCTTGACCACCGGACATAACATTTTGGGTTCCGCGAGAATTGATGGTTGAACCGGTATCCTGTCCATAAACAGTTTCGATTCCCCGATAAGAAACATTTGTTCCTTGTGCCGAACCACCGGCTTGCACAATCATTGTGCCATATTTGAGTGTTGAATTAAGAGCCTCTCCTCCATTTTCAACTACCTGTTGTCCATAATTAACCAAAGTTTGTTCGGCTTTTCCCAACACGGTTTGCATAGCATTATTATTGACTTGCGTCGCCAAAGCATAGCCACCTGAATTAACGACTTGCCGACCGGAAGAATAAAGAGAGGTATATTGACTATTTCCACCCGACATAATATTTTGCGTACCATTAACCGAAAAATCAATTGCCGTACCATAAACATTCTGCACAGTTCCTCTGGCCACACTTCCGCCGCTTTCAGTAGTTCCTGCTGGAATATCCGCCCAAGCAAGAGTTGAAGTCCCGAATAATAAGCTGCAATAAAAGCCCAAACATTTATATTTCATATAAAAAAACTCCGATTAAAAACATCTTCAAAGATGTATAATCGGAGTTCTAAATTTCAAGTCATCAAAATGACTAAAGCTGATTCAACCATTGTACCACTTTATTGTGCTCTTCTTTTTGGTAGTCTTGAGGTAAATTATTAAATGCTTGAGAGATTTGTAAATTTGCATTTTTGGCTTGCTTTGCAAAATCCTCAAAATAAGTTCCGAAATTGCTCCCTTGGGTTGAAAATGGCACAACTTTTTTGCCTCCAAAATCAACTTTTTGCAAAAAGCTGTAAAGCGGCGTTGCCATAGTGTACCACCACACCGGTGCCCCGACAAAAATCATATCATATTTAGAAAAATTAGGAAAATCTTGTTGAATATCAGGATATTTTTTTTCTTTTAATTGTTCCCGCAAAGTCATATAAAACCAAGGTGTTGTATCCACCTTTTCCACTGTTTTAATTTCATAAACGTCAGCATTGGTTTCTTGCTTGATAATTTCGGCAATTTGTTTGGTATGTCCGCTTAAAGAATAATAAACCACCAAAACTTTGCCTAAATTTTTATTTAAGTTTATTTCAGTCCCTTCGAATTGAGCCATTTCTTTTTTATTTTTCTGAGCCACTCTCAGTAAATGAATACCACCGATAACAAGCCCGCCGACAATTCCTGCCGCAATTAAATATAATAAGTATTTCATTATCCCCTCCTGTTGTTTTTTTATAATATAACTACCGAAAATAAAAAAAACACTAATGATATTATTTTAACACTTGACTCTTTTAATATATAGATTTTATGATACATATAAATAATGTTAATTAGGAGATTCGCCATGAAAAAAATCGAAAACGTCAAAGAGTTTGTTGAACGGATTGACTCATCAAAAAAAGTAAATCCGAAAGACTTATCCTCCGACCAAGATTTAACCATTGCCATAATGAACCTCATCAGCATTGAGGAACATTTGGTATTTTCAGGAGCCAAAACCGGCAAAAACTCTTTTTATGATTTGATTGAAGAGGTTCGCGAAAAAAGAAAGAACCTCATGCAAAAAATTATACCATCATACGAGGGCGAAGTCTGGTGTATTTCCAAACACCTACTTGCCTCTTCCATGCGCCTGATGGAAGTCGGCACCAAGCAACAAAGTTTAGGGCATAAGGAGACCGCTTATGATTTATTCAATCAAGCCTATGAATTGTATTGTCTGTTTTGGGGTTTGAATATGAATATGCTCAACGTTGCCGATGTAAAATGGGTAAAAGAAAGTGTGGAAGACGTCAAACAATTAACCGCAAAAGTCAATGAAGCGGTTCAATCAGCACCAACAGAAGAAACAAAAGAAGGAAAACCGTCAGGAGCTCTTGCAAAAATGAAAGCCTTTGTTCGCAAAGCTGTTGATTGTTGTATAGAATAGGATATAAGAAAATGAAAAAAATTTTACTTTCTCTAATCTGTATGATAAGTTTGCTCGGAGCGTGCCAAGAACACCAAAGTAGCATTACAAGCAAAGAACTTTCCAATAATCAAATTTACCTGTTTTACTCTAACAGTTGCCCCCATTGCCACGACGCCATCGCTTATTTAAATAAAAATTACCCCGATTTAAAGTTAAATATGGAAAACGTTAGCACCCAACAAGGCTATGAGCTTTTGTTCAAATGTGCCGAAAAATTCAATCTAGGCAATCGTATTGGTACGCCACTCTTTTGCATGGGAGACAAATACATTATGGGTTGGTCAGACAATAATGCTGCTCAGTTTGAAGAATATGTAAAACCTTATTTGAATAAGTGAGCCTAATGGAAAAACAACTTCCTCTCGAAATAATGAAAAAAGCCGTTAAAGGATTGAGCTACATTGCTCACCCTTTAAGGCTGCAGATTTTGGAATATCTGGATGTTTACGGTGCCTCTTGCGTCTCTGCCATAACCAAAGGCGTAAGGGAAGAACAAATGATTGTCTCCCAAAGCTTAAAAAAACTTCGGGATGCCAATTTGGTCCAAACGCAACGCCGAGGCTTATTTATTTTTTATCAAATTTGTGAAGAATATCCTGCCAGTTTGTTCACCTGTCTCCGTAAACTCTACGGCTATATGACGGATAGTTTTCACTACCTGCAAGAAGATTATAAGGCTCTCCTTCCAAGAGATTATACCATGATGGCCGCCAACCAAATCAAACTTTTCGCAAATTTAGACAAGATGCGGATACTGGAATATCTCACACTTTTCGGTCCCTCTTGCGTATCAGACATCATCACAGGAATTGAGAGTGAACAATTAAAAGTCTCCCAAAATCTCAAACGCCTAAGAGATGATGGCTTTGTTACCAGCCACCGAGAGGGGCGTTTTATTATCTATGACATCACCCCCGGAGTTCATAAAACCGCCATCCAATGCATCCACAAACGCTATGATTCTCTTTCCGATAAATTAGAATTTTGATTTACTTACATTAGCCAAAATAAATATCTTCGAGTAAATGTGTTTGACAAACGCTTTGAGATATGCTAAATTATAACATGATAGGGTTCAGTTATAATGAGGTATATTATGAGAAAGCAGCTTGTGATAGGATTATCCGTACTTGCACTGACCGGATTGGGAGGTGTGAGAGAAAATAGTGTTCATGAACGTTCACAGGCGGCAGCCTCTACATACATACACTTCGTAAGAACCAGTCGAAACCAAACCTTTGAACCTTTATCACGGGCAAGCCTAGAGGTAGGCTTGCCCAATCGTTCAAATTTCAAAACCGCATCGGTTCAATTTATAACCGGTGGGAAAAGTCTAACTTTTGAAATTCCTGAAT
>CASFNK010000046.1 GCA_949295995.1 uncultured Pseudomonadota bacterium | reverse complement strand
TACGCAAAACGGTGTAACCTACTACACATCTTGCCAATGTAAAAGCGGCTATAATATGACATGTTCGGACTTAGGGCCGGTAACCCCAAGTGATTACTGCCTAATGAACGGGATTAAATATTACAATAATTGCAAAACTTGCGAGAATAAATGTTCACTTTCGAGCTGTCCAGCAGGGAATGTATGCGAATATGAAGATTGCTCGCAAAAATACTGCGTAACGGGTTGTGCAGTAGGCTATAAGGATTTGGATAATTATTGGTGCAACGGCGCCATGCGTTGTTGGTTTAAGTAAGCAAAAGGAGAAAGACCATGATGAAGAAAAATTTATTAATTGCAGGAGCAATGCTGTTGATATTAACCGCTTTCTCCGTAAACAAAGTACAAGCGCAAACTTGTGTTATGCCGCCGTCATGCGAGGATTTGGGCTATACGATGAGTTCGACCGATTGCGCATCAGCGGAGAAGATATTGAAATGCCCGCATGACCAAAGCAAAATGTTTTGCCTGACTATGGCGGAAATAGACCCCGGAAGCAGCGGTAATGCCGGAGATATTTTATATGAAGACCATACCACCAGAGCTGATTATGTTTATATGACAGATAACCGAGCTATCGGCGTTGTCTTTGACCCGGTTAATCGTCTGGCAATCGCTTTGGATGAAATAAGAACTTATTGGGCTGAGGGTTTTATATATAATTATCTTCAGGGTGGTTTTTCCAAAGATGCGGAAAATAATGATATTCCAGGTTTAATGAATTGCACTGATAATGTCTTAACTTGTGGAAAGAGCGGAAAAGAAAATACCGCCATAATTATGGCTTTCCAAACTAAGATTCAAAATTCAGATGCAAACAATAAAAATACAATTTATTATTTTGCAGCTAACTATTGCTATACCTATCAACCGAGTTCAGTTAGTTCGGTCAAGAGTTGGTTTGCCGCCGGGCAGTGGTTTTTACCCAATATAGCAGAGCTTAATATCTTGTATCAAAATAAAGATAAAGTAAATGCAGCTTTGCAAAAATTAAATAGAAGAGCGTTGCAATCTGATTATTATTGGTCCTCTACCGAGTTTTCAGGCTACGATGCGTGGAGGTTGCGTATGTATAATGGTAGTACGGGCATCAACGGTAAGAACGCCAACGGCAACTACGTTCGTCCGGTTCTAGCTTTTTAAGGCTAAATGAGTAAAAAGAGGGATGAACGTTCATCCCTCTTTTTACAGCTCAAATTTATAATCATCACCTAATAAAACTAATATCGCTTGGCGGGTTTGCGGGCTCTTTTGACGATATGCCTGAAACAGCAACTGCTCTTCCCTACTCACCAATGGATGATCTGAAACCGAAATATCAGCAAAAAAATCTATTACCGAAATATTTAGCACGTCTAATATATGTAATAATCTGGAGCAAGAAAGTCGATTTACTCCCGTCTCATATTTTTGGATTTGCTGAAAAACAACACCTATCTCTTTGGCTAATCTTTCCTGACTAAAGCCCCGCGCTTCCCTTATTTGGCGGAGTTTCTTCCCCAAGAGTTTGTCTGTTGGCGTGATTATCACTTGCAATTTCCCCTTTTGACGTTGTTTATCAAAACAAGGTGGTCGGAGAGCTGAGAAATCATATCTATAATGACACTTTAGCCTTTAAGTAAAAACTCTGAACATACGCTAAAGTCTCCCCGACCAATTACAAGATGGTATTTTTCTTTTGGGCGGTAGTTTATGTTGCTATTGCTGCAACACAATAGATAAAGCTTCTCAGGGCTCTTGTATCTTGTGTTGTTACTCGTATGAGCAATCTTTATAAGAGTAACCGATTTTGCATCTTTTGCAAAGTCTTTTCGTAATTTATACCTCGAATTTCCTACTTCGCCAATTTGGCTTTTGACAAATTCTCATCTATATAATGACGGATATTTTTTCCAAAAGTCTGCTGAATATATAATGTCAATTCTGAAGGCTTTTCTTTGAAATTTTCAGCTTCAGCCTGAGCCTGCAAAACCTCTTCTATTTTGAGTTTTTTCTCCAAAAAATCTCGCTTCTCTACTGCTGAGCTTATTCCATGAACCGATGCTATGTTAAACAATATATGTGCATGATAAACATCTTGCGTGTACATCGTACCCGCGGCTAAAATATTTCCTAGCTCCATCATCGCATCTACATTTCCTTGATTAAATGCTAAATTAAAATATTTTACCGCATTTCCATAGTTTTTCGTGATGCCTAAACCATTTAAATACATATAACCCAACATATATTCCGCATCATCATACTCAGCATTGGCGGCTTCCCTTATTAAGGCTATGGCTTTTTTATAATTTTGCTCAACAACAAAACCTTTGAAATAGGCATAACCTAGCAAAAACTTAGCTGTCGGATTTCCGGCTTCCGAAGCCGTTTTTAATAATTCTACCGCCGCGCGCGGATTATTTAATGCCGAATCCTTGGTCAAATATATAAATGATAAATTTACCGCCGCTTCCGTATTGCCCAGCGATGAAGCCTTTTCAAACATTTGCGCCGCTTTGCTCAGGCTCTTTTCCGTGCCTATACCGCTGAAATATAAACTCCCTACATTGTTAATGGCTATACTGTCGTTTTGGTTCGCTGCCATATTGTAATATTGAAATGCTTTTTCATAATCCTTATCAACGCCACTTTCCCCATATAAATACATATAACCTAATGTCAATTGCGCATCAACATTACCTTCTTCCGCTTGTCTGGTTAATCTCCTTACAAAACTATCTTTTCTTTCATTGGGTTCCGCTGTTAATTTTGGCCCTTCTTTCTTTAAAAATGATAAATCCATAAATGAAAATATTCCTTTGTCTTCGGCATTATTTTGAGCTTTTATCTCTTCTTTGTCTGGCGTTGCTGATGCTTGCTGTACTATTCCATCTTTTAGAGATAATATTGCTTTGCTGTCTTTGGCCCATGAATACTGCGCATACATCGTATAACTAAAAACTATCAGCGCGCAGAATATATATGATATCTTTTTCATTCTCTTTAATTCCTGTAATAGTTTTTTCGACTAAGAATTGGCTTTTTGCTCTTTCGACTTTGTTTATATTGCAGATATTCTTTATTCATTTGTTTTTGTTCGTTTTCATCTCGTTCAGCTTGCGCTTGCGTATATGCCTCTTCATAGTCAGGCGTCCATGTTTTTGATATACTACCACGATATCGTTGACTTACAAGAAAATAGTTCAGCATTGCAAAACTTTGTAATTTCGGACTTAAGCCAAAAAATTCATTTTGTTTGTCTATGGCTTTATAGGGTCTGACCATAAAGTTGTTTTTGATGAATTCTTCCGCCTCCTGACTCACCGGGCTTGCATTCAATGATTGCGATAGATGATAAATTTCTTTTTGCAAAACTTCTCGTTCTTTATCGTTTTGAGACTCAGAAAATTTTTGGCGCAAGGACCGAAGTTTTTCTTTTTTGAGGCGCGTATCCTTCTTTAATGCCGTTTCCAAAATAAAGGCATTGTAATCATCTATTCCTTGACGATTGATATTTTGAATATCTCTTTCTAGCCAAATGATTTCTTTGTGCAGTTGCTCTCGCCGCGTATGATTGTTCTTGGACGTATTGGCATATTCATCCAACTTTTGGCGCAGTTGCTCATAAAGTTTATGGCTTAATTTATCTGCTTTTTCAAGATGTTGTACTTTGAACTGGATTTCAAAAACATAGCCGTTTTTCTCAAAACAAATTTTTTTATCTCGATAATTTTTCTTATTATTGTAAAAATTATCGTCTTGAGCCGATTTATTAGCGTTAAATTTGTCTCGGGTTTCTACAACCTTAAAATTGCCTTGCGAGACGATTTTATCAATCACTTTATCAATCATCTCATAGGTGGGAACACTAATTGTTGCGCGCAATATATCTTTCAGCCGTTGATAGGGTTTTTGAATTTTTGCTTTTTGTTTCTGATACTCTTCTCCTTTTTGCGGATAAAGATTCTCCAAATCTTCTAAATCTTGTTGATAGGCTTGATCGTATTTCCCGCCTTTTTTGATTTTTTCAACCGCACGAACAATATTCTTCATCCCAGGGAGCGACAAGAAAACATCGTTTTCTTCCAAGTCCGGATCTTCTATCAGATTTGAATAAGTCAGAAGCATGGAGTTGCTCGGAGTGATATAGGTTTGCGAATAATTTTTGTTATCCTCTTCTCCTGCTTCCAGATCATTTCGGTAACAGCCCTGAGGACGACCTAAGGCACCAACCAATATATCAAAAAATTTCCCATACAAAGTCATCGAATCTTTAAAATAAGGCATCAGATAATCAACATCTTCTTGAGAAATCAAATTTTGTTCTGCTGCCAAAATTATGTATCTTTGCGATTTTTTATCGATATCTTTTTGCAGAACTCTTATATCCGCATCTTCTAAAGAATAAAATGCCGCTTTACTCTCCTTGCTATCTCCCGCTATAGATTGCGTTATTCCCCCACTATACGGATCTGTTTCTCTCGGACCTTCTGCCAACCGATTGAGTTCTATTTCTTTTTGTTCTGTCGTCATTCTTTGTCTCTTATTTTTAACCGCTTTTTACAATATACCATATTTAAAGTATTTGACAACACACAAAAAAAGCGGCTATAAGCCGCTTTTTGTTAAAAAATACACCGATTAGAACAATTTCAGAACGGATTGAGCTGCTTGCGATGCCAAACTCAAAGAGTTGATTGCCAATTGTTGACGGGTTTGCAGAGCCAACATATTTGCCGACTCCTCATTCATATCCGCCAAGACTAGCTTGTCTGAACCTTCTTCCAATACGTTAATCAAATTATCGGTAAATTCCTCACGCGTTTGTACTACCGAGTAGTTGTTACCGAATTCTGATGACATATTGCGGAGTTCATTAATTGCATCTTCAACTTCTGTAATTGATGCATCTATATTCGCATTGCTTCCCCAATCGGTTACACGACTTATCTGCAAACCATTTGAACTTGCGTCAACACCTTGAATAACTAAGTTCGATGAACGGTCTTCATTAAAGATTACCGTTAATGATTGATCGGTTCCTCCCAGCAAGTTAACACCTTTATAGCCTGAATCTTTTGCTAATTGGTCAATCTGATCCAATATGGCATTAAAACGAGCCACAGAATCAACACGGGTAGAATTACCTGCAGTCGCATTCATTTTAGCACCACCAACTTCAAAAGAAATCTTCAATTCTTCACCATTAGCCGAAGCTACTTTAAATGTCCCTGTTGCATCATCATGCTCAACCGTGAAATTTGCGCCCAATTGAGCTGCCGGTTCTCCAAATTCCATAGCCTGCAACGCTGTTTGAATTTTATCAGCAGCATCTTCCAAAGTTTCATTTTCCGCAAGAGTTACATCATCTGTTTTAGTTTCTCCATTATATGTAACAGTTATTGTTACATCTCCAGCGGTAACATTATTAGAATCGTAAGATCCTGTAGAACCAGCGACGGCATTAGACTCATCTCGCGCTTGGTTGGCAATAGCTTTTGCTTGTTGCACAAACTCGGTAATTGATTCAATTCCTTCGTTGGCTGCTTTAATTGTGGAAATACCTTGTCCCATAGAATCCAGCAAAGAGCTCAAATCGCTTGCTCTATTGGTTAAGGATTGTGAGGTATAATACGAATTTGGGTTATCCAATGCTGAGTTTACTTTTTTACCCGTGGATAATCTCTCTTGGGTTAAATCCATTAAACTTTGGGTATTTTGTAAACTTAACAAATTTGAACGCATACTTGCCGTTAAGGATATATCAGCCATCTTTTTTCTCCGGTCTATTAGTGTAGAAACTTATTTTTCACTTATCTAGTTTAACTTTTAACCTTTCTTTAACTTTTCTCAACAAAAAAAATAAGTTAATAACAAGTTTTTACACACTATCCAAACAATGCCAATACAGATTGCGAGCCTTGTGAGGATAAACTCAATGAATTTATCGCCAGTTGTTGTCTGGTTTGCAAAGACAACATATTAGCTGATTCTTCATTCATATCCGCTAAGGTCAATTTATCTGAACCTTCTTCCAATACCGCTATTAAACTATCCGTAAAATCCTCTCTTGTTTGAACAACTGAATAATTATTACCAAATTCCGAGGCCATATCTCGCAATTCATCTATTGCATCTTCTACTTGTGTAATAGAAGCATCTATATTCGTATTACTTCCCCAATCTGTCGCACGACTTATATTTAATCCTTTTGTACTCGCATCAACCCCTTGAATCACTAAATTTGATGAACGGTCCTCATTAAAGATTACCGTTAACGATTGGTCCGTTCCGCCCAAAAGATTAACCCCTTTATAACCCGAATCTTTGGCTAGTTGATCTATTTGATCTAATATATTATTAAATCTTTCGACAGAACTTACTCTCGTATCACTTCCTGCAGTCGCATTCATATTTGCTCCGCCAACTGAAAAAGAAATTTTTAGCTCTTCTCCATTAGCAGATGTTAAACCAAATACACCGTTATCAAAACTCAGTTCAAAATTATTTCCACCTAAAGCTGTTGCCGGATTACCAAAAGTTACACCCTCTAATTCATTTTGTATCGCCGCAGACATAGCATCTCCATCAGCTTGATTGGCCGGAGAGGTTACTTCTACACTTTGTGTTTCTCCGTTATATGTCAGTGTTAACGTGAAGGTGGTCGCGTCGGTTACTTCTGCGGGATTGTAATTTCCTGTTGAGGTTGCTACCGTATTGGCCTCATCGCGTGCTTGATTGGCTATTGCCTTTGCTTGCTGTACAAATTCGGTGATTGATTCTATCCCCTCATTTGCGGCTTTAATCGTAGAAATTCCCTGCCCCATAGAATCCAGTAAGGTATTTAAATCTCCTGCTCTATTTGTCAAAGATTTAGATGTATAGTATGAACTTGGGTTGTCTAAGGCTGAATTTATGGATTTTCCTGTTGAAAGTCTTTCCTGAGTGGCGTCCATCAAACTTTGGGTATTTTGTAAGCTCAATAAATTTGAACGCATACTTCCTGTTAAAGATATATCTGACATGGTCTTTCTCCTATTAAATCTGATTTCTCTAATAGGCTGAGTAAATCTACTTATCTTTATTGGCTTGTATTATGCAAAGTTAATTTTAAATTAACAATAGAATTTTTGACATAATAACACTTTTTAAATGAAATGATAAAAAAAGAAGCCGACATTGTAGTCGGCTTCCCTCTGTGAGATATAAATTACTAGAACAATGACAATACTGACTGAGCAGCTTGTGAAGCCAAGCTCAAGGAGTTAATTGCCAATTGTTGACGAGTTTGCAGAGCAAGCATATTTGCAGACTCTTCATTCAT
>CASFNK010000045.1 GCA_949295995.1 uncultured Pseudomonadota bacterium | reverse complement strand
TACGCAAAACGGTGTAACCTACTACACATCTTGCCAATGTAAAAGCGGCTATAATATGACATGTTCGGACTTAGGGCCGGTAACCCCAAGTGATTACTGCCTAATGAACGGGATTAAATATTACAATAATTGCAAAACTTGTGATTTTAGATGTTCACTTTCGAGCTGTCCGAACAACGCCTCTTGTGAATATGAAGATTGCTCACAAAAATACTGCGCTAACAGTTGCGCCGACGGCTATACCTATTGGTGTACGACACCGGAAACCGATTGTGCCAAATTGGGATATGTGAACAGTGTGAGTGAATGTGGCTATTATAGTTATATGAAATGTCCATATAACGAAGCAGCCGTTTTTTGTGATAAAGATTAAGGAGAAAGACCATGTTTAGAAGAACAACACTTATATCATTAACGGCATTGCTTTGTGGTTTAGGGAGCTCTACGGCACAGGCTGATATGACCTGTACCAAAGCACCTGATTGTGCCAGCTTGGGCTATAACCAAACCGAGGCGGAATGTGCCTCTAAACCCTCACTCAAATGCCCGTTTGATACCAGTAAATATTATTGCAAGCAAACTCCTGTGGTTGATGGCTGTGCTGTTGGCTCATTTATTTATGCTGATAAAAGCTGTTCAGACGTTTATGATAAGACCAGAACGTTGGTTGGTGTAGTTTTTGACCCAGTTAATAATTTGGCTGTAATGTCTGGTTATATTTTGCCGGCAAATTTCGTTTCCTTCAAATCGGATACAGGAATTCCTACTTGTTCTAAAGAAGGAGCTCTGACAGCTTGTGGAACTGATGGAAAAATCAACACTCGCTATATATTTAATTCAGGACTAGGCGATACAACGAATATTGATTACAGTTTAATTTTTGGAGTTTCTGTAATAAGAGAAACATCTCAATATGGAAAAATAGTAGCTATTTGTACCATTAGCAGTTGTTCTGATTTAGATTCATCCCTTTGGTATGGAAAAAATCATTGGTATTACCCCAGTTTGTTAGAATTAGATAAAATTTACAAAAATCTTGATACCATAAATAACAGTTTTAGAAAAGTAATTGATAGTAATGCTCTTATTCCTACAAATGAATATTTCAGCTCAACATATAATGAATATGATAAGGTTTTTACTTATAACTTTTCAACCGGAGAAATTACAGTTAAATCAATCGGTACATATATAGGTATTAAACCATATCTCCCCATAATCAATTATGGGGATGACACGTCTGTTTTGACATGTTCTGAAACAGGAACCGTAAATTATACCACTGCGCCATTTTATAATGGTTATGATAAAGGAGGCTGTTTCCAGACTAAATGTCAAGCAGATTTAAGTATTTCTACATCTGATTCATATTTTATGAATTCAATCCAACAACAATGTCGTCAATACGGTTATTGCTTAGGAGATATCACTAATGGAGTGCAATATTACAGTTGTTGCAATCAAATATCCAAAGGTTGTCAACATTAATATTTGATGAATTAGGCACCAAATTAAGCCTAAAGTCATAAAAACAATTTTATAATTTCTTCAACAAAATAAGATTTTCCGTTGAAGCATATTTTTAACAAGCATTCTACAACACAAAAAAGCGGGGTAAAAATCATCACCCCGCTTTTTTGTTCAACAAACAATTTTAAGCTGATTCTTTTACAGATTTTTTGCTGCTGGATTTTGCTTTCTTTTCTTTTTTGTTTTCTTCGTCAAAAGAATAAAGCTCTTCAATGCTGACGATTTTTTCGCTGACATTTGATTTGCTCAAAACATAATCAACGATTTTTTCTTCAAATACGGGAGCCTTCAAAGCCTCGATTGCTTGCTTGTTCTTCAAGTAATAATCGAACACGGCTTTTTCTTGTCCCGGATATTTTTTAGCTTCAGCCATAATAGCTTTGTTAATATCATCCGGAGTAATGTTAATTTTTGCATCTTTACCGATTTCAGACAACAACAAGCCCAATTTAACGCGACGAACGGCAATATCTTTGTACTCAGCCATCAGTTCATCTTCAGACTTAGATTTTTCACTTTCATCGAGTTGATTATATTTTTTAGCTTGTTCATATTGGTTAACAATGCTCTTATATTCGGCATCAACCAAACCTTCCGGAACTTCAAACTTATATTCACTGTCAAGGTTGTCCAAGAGTTGGCGTTTGAGCTTCATTTTAGAAGCAGCTTCATAATCACTCTTAATGCGTTCGGCAATAGAGGCCTTCAGTTTATCCAAGCTCTCTTCACCCAAAGATTTAGCAAATTCATCGTTGATTTCAACCGGCTTATTAGCGCGCAATTCTTTAATTTCAACTGCGAAAACAGAGTCTTTTCCGGCCAAATCTTTTGCATGATAATTTTCAGGGAAAGTAACTTTAACATCAACTTTATCACCGGCTTTTTTACCGATAAGTTGGTCTTCAAAACCCGGAATAAAGGCATTAGAACCGAGTTCCAAAGGATAATTATTTCCTTTTCCGCCCTTAAATTCAACGCCATCAATCGAGCCGACAAAGTCAATCACAACGGTATCACCTTTTTTTGCGGCTCTGTCTTCTTCAACCTTAACGGTTTCGCGACGAGATTTTGCAATATAATCCAAAGCTTTTTCAACTTCTTCAGCCGGAACTTCAGCCATTAATTTTTCCACTTTGATGGCAGACAAATCACCGATTTTGATTTCCGGCATCAATTCAATACTGAGTTCAAATTCAACATCTTTACCGTCTTCAAATTTGGTAACTTTGATATTCGGAGCCATAACCGGATTAAGTTTATTTTCTTTAATAACTTCTTCGGTAGCATCACGAACGATATCATCCAAAACTTCACCCAAAACGGAAGCCCGATATTTTTGCTTCAACATTTCTTTTGGAGCTTTACCCGGACGGAAACCTGGGATTTTGGTATTTTTAGCAATTTTAGCAATTTTCGAATCAACATTGTTTTCGAAATCAGCCGCCGGAATAACGACGCTGTAATTTTTTTTCAACTTTTCAGACTTTAACTCAGTAGCTTTCATAACATTCTCTTTTATTATTGTTAACAAACATTAAAGTGGCTTGAATTGGTGCGGACGAAGAGACTCGAACTCTTATGCCTCTCGGCACCAGAACCTAAATCTGGCGTGTCTACCAATTTCACCACGCCCGCAAAACAAGACACGAATAGTTGTTTGCATAGTACATAAAAAAATTTTTAAATCAAGCAAAATTCACAACACCAATAAAATTATTGTATTATTTGCAGATATTTACTAATATGCGAAACAAGAAGCATAATTAAGACATGCGATTATATCAGGGAGTAAAGTTGTGTACATATCCAGAATATTAGTGTCAACGGCGTTAGCCGCGGGTTTATTGAGTTCTTGCTCATTTATTGAAAGCCATACCTCACCCGAAACCTATAATGCCCTCACCTTCGGTGATAACGGTGCCAAAGAAGCCACGAAAGCAACTTTAGCTTACTCTCAAGGTGAGTTTGATAAAGCCGACGAACATGTACAAATGTCTTTAAGACAAAACCCCAAGAACACGCAAGCCCTGATGATTGGAGCTTTAACGGCTGAAAAGACCGGTCGTCTCAATCGAGCACGTCAATATTATGAAGACATCATTTTGGTCGGCAGCGATGAAGAAACCGTTTTAGGCACAGAGGATATGCAACCGCAAAAAATGGTTGACGTTGCCAAAAAGCGCCTTCGTTTGCTGACCATTAATCAAAGTAAATTGGTAATTGAAAATGCCGATGGAACAACAAGTTTCAGCATCAGTGAAGAAGCAGCCAAGCGCCAAGGTCGTTCAGCCTTAGAAGAAGCACTTTTCATTCGCGAGCAAAAGAATGCCGCCGATAACAAAGCCGTTACCGAAGCCGATGTTAAAGCGGTTGAAGTTCTGTTTACCCCGCAAGAGCAAAATATCATCTCTCGCTTTCTGATATTAAAAGAATTGGCGGAAAACGATATGATAACCAAAGAAGAGTTTTTAGCCGCCCGTCAATCCAATATCGGCGGTCTTTTGCCGCTCACCAACGCTCCCGCCGGCATTACGGCAGACAAACCGGTTCCCTCTCCCGATGTTATCATTGAAAGAATTAACGCCCTCAAAGCCGCAACGGAAGAAAGAGCCATCACCCCGCGTGAATTTTCGGCTGAAAGAGATTTGATAATTGAGGCGATTTTGCCCCCTGCTCCGCGCCAACGTCTTAAACGTCAAGCTCCGGCCAAAGACTTACTTTCTGCAGCTAAAAACTTGCGTAAGCTGGAAGTAATTTACGATTTGGATTTAATCACCACCAAAGAAAAACAAAAAGAACAAGCCGCGATTGAGCGTAACCTCGGCATTACACCGACCAAAGAAACCACAACCACGGTTAAAGAAAAAATAGAAATTGTTCCGGCCGAGAGTTTGGAGGCTAACACAACAGCTCCCGTCAGCACCGCACCGCAAATGCCGGAGCTTCCGCAATCAGCCCCGACTGGCTTTGCACCGCAACCCTTAATACCCGATGTTTCCAGCCCGTTTAACGGCTAAGTTTTCCAAACCGGAGGTAAAACTCCGGTTTTTTGATATAAAACTTGCAATTTGGTTTTATTTATTATAAATAACAGCTAAATTAAATATTTTAGAAGAATGAGTTAAGACAATGCCTGAAAATAAGATTAATCCACGCAAAACTTTTGCGATTATTTCCCACCCGGACGCCGGTAAAACCACCCTGACTGAAAAACTGTTGCTTTTTGGCGGTGCCATTCAACAAGCCGGTGCCGTAAAAGCCAGAGGAGAAAATCGTCGTGCCCACTCTGACTGGATGAAAGTTGAACAAGAGCGTGGTATTTCGGTTGCCTCTTCGGTAATGACCTTTGAGTATAAAGACATTACGTTTAATTTACTGGATACGCCGGGCCACGAAGACTTCTCGGAAGACACTTACCGTGTTTTAACGGCAGTAGATTCGGCGATTATGGTTTTGGATTCCGCCAAAGGTATTGAAACACAAACCAAAAAATTATTCGAAGTCTGCCGCCTGCGCAATGTCCCGATTATCACGTTCATCAACAAATTAGACCGCGAAGGCTTAGACCCGTTTTTATTACTTGATGATATTGAAAAAACACTCGCCATGGATTGCACACCTGCGAGTTGGCCGATTGGCATGGGCAAAGACTTTTTAGGCTGTTATGACCTAATTAACGACCAACTGATTTTAATGAACAAAACCGGCGACAAATCCACCATCAATGCCACGATTGAAACTTGCAAAGGTCTAGACGACCCCAAACTTGATGCCTTGTTACCGCAACACGCTGTCAACAAACTGCGTGAGGATGTAACCATGGTTCGAGAGCTCTGCCCTGCTTTTGATTTAGAGTTATACTTGGCTGGCGCGATGACACCGGTATTTTTCGGAAGTGCGATTAACAACTTTGGTGTTAAGGAAGTTTTGGAAGGTCTCCACCAAATGGCACCTTCTCCTCGTCCCCAACCTGCTGTTGAAAGAACCATTCAGCCCTCTGAGAACAAAGTTACGGGTTTTGTGTTTAAGATTCAAGCCAATATGGACCCCAAACACCGCGACCGTATTGCATTTATGCGTATTTGTTCCGGCCACTTCAAAAGAGGGATGACTTTGACCCAAGTTCGCACCGGTAAAGGCTTAAAAGTTCCAACTCCGGTTATGTTCTTGGCTCAAGAAAGAGAACTTGCTGAAGATGCCTACGCCGGCGACATTATCGGAATTCCCAACCACGGGCAATTACGCATTGGTGATAGCCTAACCGAAGGCGAAAAAATCCACTTTACGGGTATTCCATCTTTTGCGCCCGAACTCTTAAAGAGTGTCCGCGCCCTTGACCCTCTGAAATCCAAACACTTAGGAGCTGCTCTGCAACAAATAGCCGAAGAAGGCGGAGCCAGCATCTTTAAGCCTGTCATTGGCTCGGAATATATCGTCGGCGTTGTCGGAGCTTTGCAGTTTGAGGTTATGGCCGATCGTATTCGTACCGAGTTTAACATTCCGGTTATTTTTGAACCGACATCATATTACACGGCACGTTGGGTAAGCAGCCCCGATAAAAACGAGTTAAAGAAATTCTTAGATACCAACCAAGCTAACATTGCCGAAGACCACGACAAAGAATTGGTCTTTTTGGCACGCAACGCATGGCACTTAGGCAAGATAAAAGAGGATTTCCCAAAACTTGTCTTAAGCACCACCCGCGAACAAGTTATATAAATAGATAACCCCGTACAAAATCTGCACGGGGTTAATTTTAATCAATAAAGCCTAGCCTAAATTGATATAATAAATCATCAAATTCCTCAGCTGAGATTCGATTAACACAACGCTCAACGACCAAACGAGCGTCCTCATCTCCAATATGGTCTTCGACATAAATTTCCGCTCCGACTAAAGTCAATTTCCAATGCTCTAGGGAACCGCTAAAGCGAATAACCGGCCGATACTGTTTTCTGACAAAATCAAGAATTGGCGGAGCTCCCAACAATTTTACCTCATAATTAGAAGCAACCGTATATTCCTTACCCTGATATTTAAGAAACAAATTCTCCCGATACAACGCGTCAATCTTTTCTTGAGATTGT
The DNA here is from genome assembly GCA_949295995.1 of uncultured Pseudomonadota bacterium. Lineage (GTDB taxonomy): Bacteria > Pseudomonadota > Alphaproteobacteria > RF32 > CAG-239 > Scatocola. The sequence continues at coordinate 6,100 of CASFNK010000045.1, read as the reverse complement.
TTTAACTGTTCATTCAAACGCTTTCTCTGTTTTCGATTGTGTCGGACATTTAAAATCAAACACACGACCAGCACCAGAGCTACCAATGCTAAGCCCAAATTTAAGTAAATCATAATAACGAATTTTAGAATAATAAATAATTTGCTTATAGAGTTAGCACATTTCCACAAAAATGCAAATAAAATTAATTCCACAATCTCTGTCCGAAAGACTCTCGAACGGTTTTCATCTCCACCCTATCTCCGTCCAAATAAAAATTTGCGCCCTTTGAGGTCTGAAAATCAACATCTTTACCATCAATCTCAAGCCCGCCGAATTTAATTATTTTGAACCTGTTTTTATACACACAAACACGTTTATCACATTCCAAATCCAGCCAAGACTTATCTTGTTTTTTACCATTATAAATTTGCTTGAGAAGTTTGGTTTGTTGTTGACCAAGATGGGGGGAGGCATTTTTCTCAAGCCACACATTTTTCAAATAAGCATTTCCTCTGCTGGGCAAAATCACTAAATGATTATTTTCATCTTTAACTCCAAAGATCTCGCCTGTATCATCCACCATCACATCGGGCACTTTAGTCAAAGCAATACTGGCAAAACCGATAACAATTGGAACAAGACCAAGCAACCGCCACTTTCTTTGCCAAATACAAAGCCATAAACCGCCCAAAACAATTAACACCAAACCCCACAAAGGCATTGATAAAACAGGGATTGACGCATTCTCCATACCGGCGACCCAAGCCGTAATTTTATTCACTTCACCTATTCCCCAGCCAACAAGTTTAAGAGGAAAGTAATCCAAGCCCAAAGGCATAAGAAGCAAAGCCGCCAAAATAAACGGCATAATCACAAAACCGATAATCGGTCCGGCCAATAAATTGGTCAAAGTCGTAAACAAAGCAATCTGATTAAAATGATAAATTGCAAAAGGCAGAGTTGCCACACTGGCCACCAAATCCGAAATCATAATACCGATAAAATAAGCCCACAAAATTCGCACCATACGCGAAAGAAGAGAAATATTTTTATCTCCATTACCGTTTAGAAAGTGATGTAAATCTCCGGCAAACCGCTCATAAAAAGCAATCAAAGCGACCACAGCGGCAAAAGACATCTGAAAACTGGCACTCACCAAAGCCTGCGGCGAAAAGATGAGTACCATCAATGCCGCCCAAGCAATCATCCGCATGGAAATGGCTTTGCGGTCAAACAACACACCGAGCAAGACGATAAAGGTCATAATAAAGGCACGTTGTGCCGGAATTTCCGCTCCCGAAATCAGCAAATAAACCATACTCATCAAAATTGCCGCCACGGCTGCCGTCTTTTTGGAATTATAGACAATTGCCAATTGAGGAATAAATGCCATAATCAAGCGAATAAAGAAAAACATCATACCGGCAATCATGCTCATATGCAGTCCCGAAATGGACAAGAAATGTGCCAATCCGGAATCCCGATATTCTTCGGTAATTTTCTGCGAAATTCCACCTCTCTCCCCAGCCACCAAAGCCGCGGCAATTCCGGCTTCATCGGCAGGCAACACATCGGCGATGCGTTCAACAATTCGGGCACGCACAAGACTGACCAATGCATCAAACTTAACTCCAAAAGAAGAGACATTTTCACACGCTATCGGCAAAACTCGGCTTGATATAAATCCCGTACCGTTTAACCCTTCAAAATAAGCCTTGCGGTCCAGTTGATACGCTCCAACCATTGATGTTTGGTATAAGGGGCGAACTTCGGCCACCATTTCCACACATTCCCCGACCTTCACTTTTCGTCCCCGAGAGGTGATGGTGAGTTTATAGCGTCCCACAATCTCGTTGCCGTCATAGTCTTTCATATCTTCCAAAACTATGCGTTGTTTGCCGCGATAATTGGTATCGGTTTGCACCACTCTTCCGGTCAAGTATAGACGTTGTTCTTGGGTTACCTGAGGCATATAACTAAGCCAAACGGACTTAATTTGCACCAACACAAAACCGGCCAAAATAACGCTCCAAATTGCAATGATTTTTAAGATATCCAATCGCCAACGTGCCAACCAAGCACCCAATAAGGTAAGCTCAAGTACGCCTAACGTCCACCAAATTGAAAGTTCACTTGGCAATAAGAAATAAATACCAATCCCCAAAGCAAAAGCTACCGGCAACCACAAGCACCATCTCTTACGCTCTGCTTCTAAATTTTTTGCTATCAAATATTTCCAAAGGCTAAGCATTTACCACTCCATAAAATTACCATAAATGTAAAGCCAAATCCCCATAAAAGCAAAAAAAAGTTGTTAAACACACACAGTTTAACAACTTTTTTCAATTATCCAAATTAATGGATGTTCTTTTTTCAAATCACCTCAAGCCTCTTATCAGCCTTCGGTATCCCCGTCAATTCCAAGCCATTTCATAACGAAATTTTTTAAGGGTTAATACTTAGGTTTACTAACAACCTCGAAATGAGGTTTGTTTATAGTCTTTTGTCTCCTGCTTGGTAAGCACAACATCCTCTCCTTGTCGAAACAGGAGATAATCATTCTTACCATCACCAATCTTGGTTTCCTTTTCCAAAGAGGATAAGAAGAACAAAGAAATAAGCACATCACCGATAGAAAGCGAAGAATATTTCTCCAACCTTCCGTTTAAGAAGATGCACCAGTAATTTTTCTCATCCAAATAAACGAAGGCCAACTTACGTTGCACACCATCTTCGGACAACAACCCAATAGCCATATTTTTTGGATTTACTTTTTTATCTCCAAATTCACTCTTATTCAATTTTTTTACGGCACCTGACAAAGAGGCGATAATTTTACTTGTGTCCATAAAGCAACATTATTTTAAGTTAATAAATAAAGAATAATTATTTTGAATTGCTTTGACTATAAATATTTTCGTCTAAATGTCAATCTTTTTTCTTCAATAGAGCTAACACGGCATCACAAGCATTTTCACTTGGCGCTTGTTCTCCTAGGCCTAAAATCTCTCGCACTTTCTTAAAACCTTCCATCTGGCGGTCATACATTCCCTCATGCGCCATAAATTGCCGTAAATGTCTGGCAATATTTCCCGAAACACATTGTTCTTGCAACAACTCCGGAACGACCTCGCGCCCTAACAGAATGTTTGAAAGGTTCACAAATTGAATATGCAAAAATTTCTTTGCCATCCATGCGGTCAAAGGAGCCACCTTGTAACCGATAACATGCGGCACATTGGCAATGGCCAACTCCAACGCCACGGTACCCGATGCCGCCATAGCTGTTTGAGAGGCCTTAAAAGCATTATGCCGATCTTCTTCATCTTCCACAATCAACAACGGCAACTTTGAATTTGCCGTCATTTCTTTCACCATTTTGGCAACCGTCTGCACGGTCGGAATAACAAAGAACAAATCTTTATCTTCATCAAAGAGCTTTTGCGCCGCCTCTAAAAACACCGGCAACAAACGAGAAACTTCTGTTTTGCGTGACCCCGGCAACACGGCAACAATTTTTTTCTTTTCATCGATATGAAATTTCTTGTAAAAATCAGCCCCATTTCCATGCACAACTTGGCTTTCAATCACCGGATGTCCGACAAAAACGGCATCCAAGCCATAAGGGGTAAAATACTTTGGCTCTTGAGGCAACAAAGTCAGCAGCAAATCCACATATTTATACATGGTTTGCGCTCTTTTCTTTTTCCAAGCCCACACTTGCGGCGCAACATAATGCACTTGCGGAATGCCCAATTTTTTCTTGCGCAAAATTTTTTGCACTCTGGAGCCAAAACTCCAGCTATCAATCGTCATCACCACATCGGGCTTGACCCGCTCAATATCTTGCACGGTTTGTTTAATGAGTTTTAAGACTTTTGGGATGCTGGGAATAACTTCAGCCAACCCCATAATTGCCAAATCCGAAATATCGAACAAAGATTTCAGTCCGGCATTTTCCATACTCTCGCCGCCAACGCCAAAGAACTGAACCTGTCCTTTTGTTTTTTTCTCCATAGCACGCATAAAACGTGCCCCCAACAAATCACCAGAAGGTTCACCGGCAATCAAATAAATTTTCAAACTTTTATCTGTACTCATTGACATCAATTCCCATGACAAACAGCCCCAATTTATCGGCTAATTTGATTGTCTCTTTTTCATTGACAATCAAACCGTTTCCGGCATGAAGCGCAATTCCAGCAAGACCGGCGTCATAGGCGACTTGCACGGTTTTATCACCGATTGTCGGCAAATCGACACGCATATCTTGTTGCGGCTTACGCACTTTCACCAAAACACCGCCCTCACCTTTACGGCGATATTCACCACACCGACGAATAAGTTCACCTGTTCCTTCAATTCCTTCAACCCCCAAGACCAAACCTTGCTGAACAATCACGGCTTGACCGACATCCAAACGCCCCAATTCAGTTGCCACTTCCACTGCACGACGCAAATCGGCTTGTGCTTGCCGAGAGGGTTTAACCTTGCCCAAAACCCCTTTTTTAATCAACAATTCCGGCAAAACTTCATGAATACCACGCACGACCATACCTTCGCCTTCAATCTCTTTAACCAGCGCGCGCAAAATGCCGTCATCACCCAAAGATTTCATGCCGATTTTGGCAAAAAACGCAGCCGTTCGCATATCGGGCACCAAATCTTTCAAGGTCGGACGCTTGATGGTGCCAATCATAATCACTTCTTCAACTTTTTCTTCCGCTAACTTGCGAAAACCGGTTCCGGCTTGCCCGATACGTATCCAAGTATGAGGGATAGTATCATCAATCAGCATTGGGTCTGCATTTCCTTCAATGGCAATGACATAATAGTCTCGATTATTTTGTTTGCAAAAATTAATCAAATCGCGCGGTATTGCGCCACCGCCGGCAATAATTCCAAGTTTTTTAGCCATAGTATTTCCACACAAATTTTTTTCTTTTGATAATAGAGAACCCCAGGGCTCAGGTCAAGTCAAATAAAAAAGGCTGTAACTAAAAAATTACAGCCTTCAAATCAATTTACATTGCTTAGTCGGCAACCATAACGTTGCGGCGACCTTTTAATGAGAACTCAATAAAGTCAAGTTGTTCTTGAACCATATCGTTATCCTTAAACATTTCACGAGCTTTTTGAACGCGTGTTTCAAAGTTGTCTTCTTTACCTTTGAAGATATACATAAAGGCGCGACTGATAGATTTAACAACTTCCGGCGCATAACCGCTACGTTTCAGTCCGATAACATTTAAGCCACGCAATTTACCACGTTCACCGGTAACAATTGCAAAAGGAATAACATCTCTGTCAACGCCGGACAAGCCACCAATCATGGCTTTGCGTCCGATACGGCAAAATTGGTGAACGGCGGCATTACCACCCAAAATAGCTCCATCGCCAACACGAACGTGACCACCGATAACAGCATTGTTAGTCATAATCACATTGTTTCCAACCACGCAGTCATGAGCCACGTGAGAGTTTACCATAAACATACCATCATCGCCCACACGGGTAATCATTTTTTCAGGCGCACTTCCATCTTGCGGATCAGATTGACCTTTAGGCGTACCGGCATGCATGGTTACATTTTCGCGAATAACATTGCGTTTACCGATAACCAATTTGGCACCTTCTTGGAATTCGTTACCATGGTCTTGCGGACCTGTTCCGAGCACGGCACCGGGAAACACAACGGTTCCTTCACCAATGGTCGTATCGCCATAAACCGTAACCCGAGCCAAAAGGCGAACATTTTCACCAATTTTTGCTTTAGAGCTAATCCAGCAAAAAGGTCCGATTTCAGCACTATCGGCAATTTGTGCACCTTCTTCAATAACGGCACTCGGATGAATTTTAGTCATGACAAATACTTCCTTTCTAAAAAATTTTTTACAACTATGCTCAGTATAGCCAAGCAGGCATAATTGTAAACACACATTACTTTACAAATTATTACGAACCTTCGTTTCAAACACAAAAAAGAAACCCACCGGCCTAGCCGGTGGTTCTTCTTTAACGGGTGTAACCCTAATTGTGCCAGCGAACGCCTTAAGGGCGTATGACGGTCTGACAGGGCGAAAATTACTTGCTACCCGTAAACGGGTCAAAATCCATT
>CASFNK010000044.1 GCA_949295995.1 uncultured Pseudomonadota bacterium | reverse complement strand
TATTATAATAATGAACGTTGTCAGTGGAGCTTAAACAAAATGACACCGGCTCAACGCCGATGCCATTTGCTTAATTCTCCCTCTTGACTTAATCCTCCTCGGGACTTTTTTTATTTGTCCAATTTATGGGGTACAGATCAATAGGGAGCTTTTAGTTTGTGTGTAATTTTATTTTCTGGATTTTTTAGGTTTAGCGAGTTTCTTTCTCTCTGCTCCCAGAATTTTGCTGCTTATTTGCCTTGTCTTTTGGTTTAAGATGGCACTTTGTTGTGATTGTCCGCAATGGCGCCTGTTTAACGCAGGTTGTAGTGTGTTGACGGGTCCTGAAATCTCAGAGATATGTTCTTTTGTCTTTGGAGTAGATGTTTTCCAGGGGGGCAATAGTGCACATACTGCTGGCGGAATTGTAATTCTTTCAACAAAATTAAGCAAAAATAAAATGTTAAACAGTTTCATAATTGTAAATTTTTTGTGTTAGACAATATATTAATAATCTCAATAATATTCAAATTAGTGAGATTATATATTTTTTGATTTAAGATGCAATGTTAAATATTGAGGGGGGAGGTATTTTTTTGCGCGCTGTCGCGGCTTCACAAATTAACAAGTTCTTTTCACCATACTAAAAAAAACTCCGTTGGGAGCTTTTTTTAGAGGTCTTGCTCCGTAAGTTTCGCTTGTGTCAAGCTCAACAACTTCGCTTCGGTCAAGCGTTTTATAACCTTAGCGTCGGTTGCTATCGCTTCCCTCGCTAAGTAACAAAACGTTTCACCACACTAAAAAAAGACCCGTTGGGGTCTTTTTTTAGAGGTCTTACTTCGTAAGTTTCGCTTGTGTCAAGCTCAACAACTTCGCTTCGGTCAAGCGTTTTATAACCTTAGCGTCGGTTGCTATCGCTTCCCTTGCTAAGTAACAAAACGTTTCACCACACTAAAAAAAGCTCCGTTAGGAGCTTTTTTTAGTGTGGTGCCCTGGAGAAGACTTGAACTTCCACTGCCTGAGGCAACATGCACCTGAAGCATGCGCGTCTACCAATTTCGCCACCAGGGCTTAAATTCGCTTTCTCTTTTAGCTTAATTCTTACTAAATTGCAAGAACTTATTTTAAAATTTCTTCCAGATAGCCATAAGAGTCAAGTAAGAGATAACTGCCTAAGCATAAGCGATAAATGACAAATGGTAAGAAGGTCGATTTTTTTAACCACCACATGATGATGTAAATGGCTAAAATTGAAGCGATAAATGAGTAGGTGATGCCGTCCATCGCATACATCAATTCCATGATGTTTCCTTGTTGGTATAAATCCCAACCTACCAATACGCCGGCTCCGGCGATTGTAGGAATTGATAAAAGCATGGCAAATTTAGCAGCCTCTCTTCTTTCTAGACCTAAGAAACGTCCCATGGTGATGGTGATGCCGGAGCGGCTGGTGCCGGGGATTAAAGCTAAGCATTGGGCAAGACCAATTAAAATAGCATCTAAAATGCCTAAATGTTCAATCTTGCGGATGGTCATTCCTATTTTGTCGGCAATGAACAGGACAATGCCAAAGCCCAGCATGGTCCATCCAATGAGACGAGCGCTACGGAGTTCGTCTGTTCCGTTTTGAACTAAGAATAAGCCAGCAATTACGGCCGGAATTGTACCGATGATGATGAGCCAAGCCAGTTTTGAACCGGGGTTTTTGAAATTTGGAATACAATAGCTCTTTAAAAAGCCTTTGACCATTTCCCAGATGGTTTCTGAGAAATATATCATAACGGCAATGATGGAACCGACATGGACGGCAACATCAAGCGCTAAGCCTTGATCCGGAAAAGTGGTGAATTTGGAAAACAAAATCAGGTGTCCCGATGAACTAACAGGCAAAAATTCCGTCAGTCCTTGCAGGGCAGACAATAACATTAAATGGATATCAGTCACGTTTATGCTCTTTCTTTTATGCCAAAGACGCTACAAATTCTTTTCTTTAAGGCTATTGGGGATATCGGTTTGATAACATATTCCTTTATGCCTAAGTTTTTGGCGTCTAATACGGTTTTTTCTTTGGTATCAACGGTTATCATGATGATTGGAATATTGTTAATGCCGTTTGCGGAGATTTTTTTGATGTCTTGCACAAATTCTATTCCGCTTTTTTCGGGCATAACTTGGTCTAACAAAATTAAGTCTATCTTATAGTTGGCAAGTATTTCCATTGCCTCTCTGGCTGATGCGGCTTCTTTGACCGATTTGATGCCGATTTGGTACAGTGCGGTTTTGATAAATGTCCGCGAAAACTTATCATCATCAATACTCAGGCAAGAGATACTATCTAAGTCTAGAGGTCTGTTTGTCATTCCTTATATTCCAATTTAAAAGGTTTTTGTTAGCATTAACATATAACATAAATGTTAATGCTTTATAAATTCGTGCAATTTTTATTGATATCAAATCGCAATAAGGATTGCGGATTAAATCTAACTCCGTTTAGTGAGGCGCCCCAATGTAGGTGAGGGCCGGTGGCGCGTCCGCTTTTGCCGGAATAAGCGATTATATCTCCTTTATGAACTCGTTGACCATGTTTGACGGCAACCGAATCCAAGTGTGCATAAATGGTGGAGAGGTTTTGTCCGTGGTCTAAAACCACCATGGTGCCGGAATAGAAATATGGTCCTTCATTCATGGTTACTATGCCGTCGGCAGAGGCTTTAATCGGTGTTTTCATCGGAGTAGCAATGTCTAGCCCTTGATGAGAGTTCATTTTTTGGCCATTCATAATTCTTTGTCCTCCAAATGTGCCGCTGATTCTACCTCCCTCCAAGGGGCGGATAAAGCCGTTTTTCCAAAGCGGCGTATCGCTTTGAGAGGATAAGGCTTTGCCTAAATCGGTTCTTTCTTTTTGAATCGCTTTTTGCGAAGAGGCCGGGGGATTTACCTTTTTGGGTGGGACGCCTTTGATGTTTTGAATATCCCACTTGGTGGGTGCAATCTTTATGTTCCAAGATTTTTGGGTGCCGTCTTTATAGGTGATGGTTAGTTTTTGAGAGGCTTTCTCATCTCGTCCAAAGGCTAAGATGAAGTTGCCGTCCGGTGTGGCTTGATATTCTCTTGAACCTAGTTTGATGGTTTGGGCATTGGTTTCTTGTCCGGAAATTAATTCTCCTTGGGCAAGTTTGCCGCATAAGGTGAGAGCTGATGCGTTTTGTGCACTCAAGCACAAGCTAAAGCCTATCAAATAAATCGCCTTGCAGTTCATTTTTCTTTCCTATCGGTTTGGTTTTGAGTGAGCCGTCTATAAAGTTGATTTCCAGTGAGGGGCAATTCTTGGCTTGCTCCAAATTGTAGATAGTTTTGCCTCGGGCATTTTTAACCCAAGCAAAGCCTCTGGCTAATACAGATTCAATCGAGACGGAATCTAATCTTAAGTTTAGATTTTTGAGAGCCTCGGTTTGTTTTTCGATAATGTGTTGAATATAGTAAGGGCGCAGGCTTATTCTCTCAATTTGATTGTGTTTGTTGTTGATGAGGTTGGCAAAAGACAGATTAAGTCGTTCAATGCGGTCATCAAACTTTTGTTGGTTTTCTTGCAGAATTTGTGCCAGATTGGGAATGCCTCGTCCAAGACCAACGAGGATGTTTTGTCTTTCAGCCATATAGTGCGTAATACTACTTAACATACGTCCTTGAAGGGTGAGCATACGGGCTTGTAATTCCGATTTGACGGGAACGGCAAATTCTGCCGCGCCGGTCGGGGTTGGGGCGCGCAAATCCGAAACATAGTCAATCAGCATGGTGTCGGTTTCGTGTCCTACGGCTGAAATTATCGGAATTTCCGAATCGTAAACCGCGCGAATGACGATTTCTTCGTTAAATGGCCACAAATCTTCCAAACTTCCGCCGCCACGGGCCACAATCAAGACATCGGGGCGTTTGATGTCGCCCTCTCGTGGTAGAGCGTTCATGCCTTTAATGGCGGCTGCAATCTTTTCGGCAGCTCCTTCGCCTTGAACGGGTGCCGGCCACAGAAGAATGTGTGAAGGAAAACGATCGGTTACACGGTGGATAATATCACGAATTACGGCACCGCTGGCAGAAGTAATAACGCCGATTGTATCAGGCAAGAAAGGTATCTTCTTTTTATGGGCTTGGTCAAACAGTCCTTCGGCGGCAAATTTTTGCTTGCGTTCTTCTAAGAGCTTGAGCAAAGCTCCGGTACCAGCGATTTCCAGATTTTCAATAATTAATTGATAGGATGATTTGCCGGCAAAAGTGGTAATCTTACCGGTGGCGATGACTTCTATTCCGTCTTCAGGCTTAAAAGTTAAGCGAGAGGCAACGCCTTTCCATATAACGGCGGAAAGGACGGCGTTTTCATCTTTGAGGGATAAGTACCAATGTCCGGAATCGGCTCTTTTGCCGCCAAAAATCTCGCCCTTCACACGGATGTGGTTAAAGGTAGTTTCAACACAGCGTTTGATTTCAAACGAAATCTCGCTGACACTAAATTCTTTCTCCTCTTTTTTGGGTGGGGCAGAGGGTGCTAAATCAAATAAATTTTCCATTTTTATGACCTGTTTTAATTTTAAGCCAAGTGTAAACGGATTATGCGGTTTTGTTAAGCGGAATATGTCGTTTTTCCTAAGGGTTAATTGGAGCAAAATATGAGGGAGATTTAAAACTTGGCAAATGAAAAAAATTGTGTTATTTAAAATTCCAAATTTTATTATTTATTGCAAACTTATTATTCATTTTAAATCTTGAGACTTATGAAAAAAGAAGAAAGATTACGCAAACTCAAATTATTAAATGAGTTTTGCCGGAAAAGCGGGTTGAAAGAAAATGAACTCGAAGAGTTGTTTTGGGAGGCTCAGAAAATTGCTCAAGGAGCTTCGTTTGATATTTATTATGACGACGGAGAAATTACCAAGCGTATTGACTTGAACAAAACGCCTTTGGCCTATCTTTATGATGATGGTTGCTGTAGGCCTATTTGGCTTGCCGCGCAAACCTTGAAAAATGCCAATAAGCAAGAAGCCTTGGCTTATATGGCAAAGTTGCCGAAAATTTCTTCTCATCCATGGCGAATCTTGGAGAGCAATGAAGTCGGCTCTCTTTTGAATGATATGTCAAGCGCAAAAAACAGAGTTCCTTTTGAAGTTCACACAATTCAAAAGTTCTTTGATTTACCGAACCTTATGGACGATTTTCTCGATGAGCGCGATGCACAATTGGGATGTGTGGATTATAATAATCAGTTGACTGCGGCTTATTGGTATTTTCCGGATAGCTACTGTACCGGAATAGAAGAAACAAAGAAGCTTTGTTGGTGGCCGGCATGCGATGCTGACTAAAATTGAAGTGTTAAAAAAGCCTGTTCTTTTGTTAAGAGCAGGCTTTTTTGTTATTCTAAACTCAGAAGTTGGCGGGTAAATTCGTGCGCCTTAAAGTGGTCTAAATCTTCAATGCTTTCGCCGATGCCGATGTAATAAATCGGAATTTTGGTTTCTTCGGCAACGGCAACAATTATGCCGCCTTTGGCTGTTCCGTCCAATTTGGTGATAATCAGCCCGTTGACATTGACCATGTCCTTAAAAGTTTTGACCTGATTGAGAGCATTCTGTCCGGTGGTGGCGTCAATCGTGAGTAAGGTTGCGTGCGGAGCATCGGGGATGACTTTTTTGATGACACGGACGATTTTACTTAACTCATCCATTAAGCCGGCTTTGTTTTGCAGACGTCCGGCCGTGTCAATAAACACAATATCATCACCTTGGTTGATGGCTTCTTTTAGGCCATCAAAGCACAAGGCTGCGGCGTCGCAACCGTTTGGTCCTTTATAGACTCTGATATTGTTTCTATCGCCCCAGACTTGGAGTTGCTCAACGGCGGCCGCGCGGAAAGTATCAGCGGCAATGTAAGAAATTTGATGTTTTTCTTTGAGCTTGGCGGAGAGCTTGCCGATTGTGGTGGTTTTGCCGGCACCGTTCACCCCTACCATTAAAATAATATAAGGCTTTTTTTCTCCGATAAGAAAGGTTTGCTCGCAAGGCTTGAGAATCGCCTCAATATCGTTGGCTAATTCGGTTTTGATTTCTTGCTCGTCGGCGTCTTTATTTAGACGGCGGGCGGCAAAAGAAGAAATGATTTTTTGTGAGGCTTTAACGCCTAAGTCCGATGTAATCAACAAATCTTCTAAGTCTTCCAAAGTTTGCGAATCGACTTTGCGTTTGGTAAATATGTCGGTTATGCCTGAGGTGAGTTGGGTGGAAGTCTTTTTTAATCCAAAGCCTAATTTTTGAAACCAATTACTCATCGCTTTCTCCTAGTTCTCTTAAAAGGCGGGCGCGTTCTTTGCGAATTTCTACAGGGACTTGTTTGAGGGCTGCTGCCGGTGTGCCGGGGCGTTCCGAATAGGGGAAAACGTGCAATTTGTTGATTTGTGCCTCGGTTACTAATTTTAGGGTATTTTGAAATTGTTCATCGGTTTCGGTAGGAAAACCGCAAATAAAGTCTGCTCCGAAGGTGGTATCTTTGCGAACAGAACGTATTTTTTGACATAAATTAATAACGTCTTCTCGGGTGTGGCGGCGGCGCATTTGGCGCAAGACTTCATTATCGCCCGATTGAATTGATAAATGAAAATGAGGGTAAATATTTTTATATTGCCCGATAAGAGCTATGAGTTTGCCATCAACCGCGGCGGGGTCAAGTGAGCCAAACTGCAGAGAGGGGAGTTCTGGAATCTCTTCTAATATGGTTTGAACCAAAATGCTGAAAGATGAGCCTCTGGTATCGGGTGAAATTTTATAAGAACAAATATCAACACCGGTTAAGCAAATTTCTTTGAATCCTTGCTTTATCAGCTCGCGAATCTGGGATAAAATATCGGGCAGAGGAACAGAACGATTGTGGCCTCTGGCATAAGGAATAATGCAGTAAGAACAGCGGTGGTTGCAGCCTTGTTGAATTTGTACAAAGGCCTTATGGCGTCCTTCAAAGCCCGTAATCATATAAGAATCGCATTGGTCATAAGAAAAAATGTCGCCGACAATGGTTTTTTCGGTGAGTTCTTGGGTGAGATATTTTTCAATTTCTGTTTTCTCTTTGTTGCCTAAAATCAGGTCAACTTCTTCCATGGCGGCAAATTTTTCGGGGGCAATTTGGGCGGCACAACCCGTTACCACGATTTGAGCATCGGGATGAAGTTTGCGCAGTTTGCGAATCGTTTGACGACACTGGCGTTCGGCTTCTCCGGTAACGGCGCAGGTGTTGACAATGATGAGATTGTCTCTATTGCGAAATTTTTCTTTAAACACCTCGGACTCGTAGCTGTTAATGCGACAACCAAGGGTAACGACTTCTACCATTTTTTTCCTGTTCTAAAATTTAATATTAAAAAAATCCCTTCCTTCTTGCCTAATATAAGTAAAAAGAAAGGGATTTGCAAATATTTTGCGTGCGTAAAATTTAGTTTTGTGAAATCATTTCCAAAGCTTTGTCGGAATATTCTTTCATTACTTTTGCACTGGAGGCTAATTTGCTGCGCTCTTCGTCATTTAAGAGAGGATAAACAACATTGTGAACGCCGCGTTTGCCCAAAACCGTCGGTAAAGACAAGCAAACATTTTTTACGCCTTCAACGTCTTCATGGTGGGTCGAAACGTTGAGAATCGCATATTCATTATTGGAAATAGCACTGCAAATACGGCACAAAGCTCCGGCAATACCATAGAAAGTTGCACCTTTGCCATCAATGATTTTGTAAGCGGCATTGCGAACGCCGTCATCAATTTGAGCTTTAATTTCGGGCGTGAAAGGTTTGCCGAATTCTTTCGCTAATTTATCCAAAGATACCGTGCCGGCATCGCCTGCAGACCATACCAAAACTTCACTGTCGCCGTGTTCCCCGATTACATTGGCGTGGATGGATTGCGGAGAAACACCTAAGTGGTAACCTAAGAGTGTGCGGAAACGAGCAGTATCCAAAACCGTGCCGGAACCGATAACTCTTTCTTTGGGGAAGCCTGATAATTTGAGCGCAACTTCAGTCATGATATCTGCCGGATTTGAAGTGATGATTAAGGTCGTATCCGGAGCAACTTTGGCGATTTGCGGAATGATGCTTTCAAAAATTTTGACGTTGCGTCCTAGTAAATCAATACGAGTTTCGCCAGGTTTTTGGTTGGCTCCGGCGGTAACAATTACAATTTCGCAACCTTTTAAATCTTCATAAGTGCCGGCTTTGACCTTGTTGGCATAAGCAAACGGGGTGGCGTGAGCTAAATCAGCAGCCTCGGCTTCGGCTTTGGCTTGGTTGGCATCAATTAAAACTACTTTACGGGCAACGCCTTTCATTATTAAAGCAAAGGCGGTGGTACTGCCGACTGAACCGGCTCCGATAATTCCTACTTTCATTTTTTTCTCCTTTGGCCGGTAGTTCGCCGGCAATCGTCGTTAATATTATGTTCTTTTTTTCTCCTCTATATATAGGGATTTTTTTTCATAAAACAATAAAAAAAGCTGCTCAATCGAACAGCTTTTAATAACATTTTTTTTCTTATTGTTACTTGGTTTCTTCAACCGGTTTAGATGTCGGGGTTGAAGGTTCTGCTTTTGTCTTTGTTTCAGAAACGACGCTCTCTTCAACAAAGGTTTCATCTTCATCAGAGGTTTCTGAGGGATTCATTTCAACAACATCTTCTACATCTTGTTCTATGGTGATGGTTTCACCGTTGGCTTGGGTGCATTTGCAGATGCTTTTGGTGGTGTCGGAATTGCAATTTTCATCGGCTGGGTCGCATGCCGGAACAGAATCACAGATACAATTCGGATCTGGTAAGGTGGCTGTTACAGGGTCGGATGTTTCAATCGCCGGAGTGGTGGAGGCGATACGCCCGTTTTCTTTAACAAAACGGCTGATGACCATTAAGGCTACAATTACCAATACAATATAGAACAATTTTTTCATTCTGACATATCCTTTAATTATTTGCCAATTGCTATGAGATTATTACGAGATTGGGGGCTTGTCAATTATTAGAATTTGCTTGTCAACTTAATTGTGCGGAATTTTTTTTACAATTAAGAATATATACTTTTGATGTGAATTTTTGCAAATGTGTATAGGTTACTGTGATTTTATCCACCAGCGCTTTTATTCTAAGTCCTTAGAAAATAAATGTTTTTTTATAAATTAATGTGTTTTTGAATGCGGTTTTTGAAAATAATGCTTGTCAAATTATATAAAATTGTGCTAACTACTCAATCACGGGCCGGAGTGTTCGAAAGCCCGAAAATTTGTTTTAATAATTTTTTGAGGTTTATCATATGACTGATGTAGCTAACCGCGTTAAGAAAATCGTTGCAGAACATCTTGGCGTTGAAGAATCAAAAGTAACAGATACTGCTAGTTTCATTGATGATTTGGGCGCTGACAGCTTGGACACCGTTGAACTGGTTATGGCTTTCGAAGAAGAATTCGGTTGCGAAATTCCTGATGAAGCTGCTGAAAAAATTCTTACAGTTAAAGACGCTATCGACTACTTGTCTAAAAACGCTTAAGTCGTTATGTCTTTGTGAATTGAATGAACTCGCTTGACTAAGCGAGTTTTTTCATATAAAAACGGATAAGGTTCCCTGACTTGAGGGAGTATGTTATAACTTTATGAGGTAATTGAATGAGAAGAGTTGTTGTTACCGGACTTGGCATGGTTTCTCCTTTCGGACGCGGTGTCGATTATAACTGGAAATGTATTTTAGACGGTAAGTCAGGTATTCGCAAAGTTGAAGATGTTGATTTGAAAGATATCCCTGTTGCTATTGCCGGTCAGGTTCCTTTTGGTGAAGGAGAACACGACTTTAATCCAGATACGGTTATGGCTCCTAAAGACCAGAAAAAAGTTGATAAATTTATTTTATACGGTTTAGCCGCCGGTAGCGACGCTATTGAAGATTCCGGTTGGAAACCTCAAGATGATGAAGGGCAATTCCGTTCAGGCGTTATGATGGGTTCCGGAATCGGCGGTTTGCAAAATATTTATGAAAACTCAATTGCTTTTAACGAACATGGAATTAAGAAAATTTCTCCTTTCTTTATCCCTTCTTGCTTGATTAATATGGTTTCGGGTAACTTGTCCATTAAATATGGTTATAAAGGTCCGAACCACGCTTGTGTTACCGCTTGCTCAACCGGTACTCATGCAATCGGTGATGCCGCTAATATTATTGCCAGAGGCGATGCCGATGTTATGGTTGCCGGTGGTGCCGAATCCGCCGTTAACTGCTTGGCTATGGCCGGCTTTGCCAGAATGAAAGCTATTACTTCCGACTTTAACGATACGCCTGAAAAAGCATCCAGACCTTGGGATAAGAATCGTAGCGGTTTCGTTATGGGCGAAGGATCCGGTGCCGTTGTGTTGGAAGAATTAGAGCACGCTAAAAAACGCGGTGCTAAAATCTATGCCGAAGTTGTCGGTTATGGTATGAGCGGTGATGCTTACCATATTACGGCTCCTTCCGGTGATGGTGCTTATCGTGCTATGAAAATGGCTATTGAGCACGCTAAAGAACATGGCGTTGATTTGAAAGATATTAACTATATTAATGCTCACGGAACTTCGACTCCTGCCGGAGATGTCGGTGAGGCTGAAGCCGTTAAAAGAGCTTTTGGCGAATATGCTACAAAAGTTTCTATGTCTTCTACAAAGTCGGCTATCGGGCACTTGTTGGGTGCTGCCGGTGCGGTCGAAGCCGTCTTGACAATTATGGCTATTCAAGACCAAACTTGTCCGCCGACTCTTAATTTGGAAAATGTTGAAGATTCTATCAGCGATATGGATTTGGTTCCTCTCAAACCTAAAAAACGTGAGATTAAAGCCGCTATGTCTAACTCTTTCGGGTTTGGCGGTACAAACTCTTCAATCGTTTTCAAAAAATATGAAGATTAGGTTCTTGATTTAAATGTAAAAAAAGGCAGAATGAATAGAAAGAATTCTTATTTGTTCTGCCTTTTTTAATGTTGTGTCGTGGTTGAGTATTATGCGTTCTCTTAAATATATTTTTCCGATTGTAATTGTTCTGGCATCAGTTGCGTGGTGGCAGGTTAAAAACCTGATTGTGGCTGAAGGACCATTGCAGGAAGTTGTGAATGTCGTAATCCCTAAAGGCGCAAATACCAAAATTGTCGCGCAAGAACTCAAAAAATCAGGGGTGATTGATTCCGAATTATTGTTTCGCTTGGTTACAAGATTAAATAGTGCTGATAAAAATTTGAAAGCCGGTGAATATCAGTTTATGCCCAAAGTCTCTGTTCTGCAAGTGATGGAAAAAATTGCCAGAGGTGAAGTCTATTATCGGAAAATTACTATTCCCGAAGGATTAACCGTTGGGCAAATTATGTATCTGATTTCTAATTATCCGGGGTTGAGCGGAGAGATTAATTTGGATGTTAAAGAGGGTGAACTTTTGCCCGAAACTTATAGTTTTGAACTCGATGCACCGCGAGATAGCATTATTTTGCAAGCAAAAACCGCTATGGATAAAATCAAACAAGTGATTTGGGATAATCGTGAAGAGGGGCTGCCCTATAAAAATATTAATGACATGATGACTATGGCCTCAATTATTGAAAAAGAGACTGCCGTTCCTGAAGAGCGTGCCATCGTGGCTTCCGTGTTTATTAATCGCTTACATAAAAAAATGCGTTTGCAGACGGATCCCAGTGTGATTTATGCTCTAACCGAGGGAGAGTTTGAACTTAATCGTCCTTTACGAAAAAATGACCTAAATGTTGATAGTCCTTATAATACTTATCGCAATTATGGTTTGCCTCCTCATCCGATTTGTAATCCCGGTGTGGAGGCTATGGAAGCTGCCGCTCATCCCGATAAAACGGATTATTTATATTTTGTGGCAGATGGTAAAGGTGGACATAATTTCGCCAAGAGTTTGAATGAACATAATCGAAATGTTCGCAAATGGAAAAAGAAATAAAATAAAAATCCTCGAACTTAAAGTTCGGGGATTTTTTTGATATTAGCAAAAGAGGATTTTAGGCTTGGCCGATGGTTTCCATCATCATCGGGTACATGGCTTGGCGCGGCGGCATACCTTTGGTCAAAACCACGTTGAATATCGGGTACATCCGTTCACATTCTTTTATCGCTATATCTATAATTTGAGAAATTTTGCTCTCAATGTTGCTTTCTTGGTCATTAATAATTACGGCGTGTTTGAATACAGGCATATTTTGTTCGGTCCAATAAGAAAAATGACCAACCCAGAGTTCTTCATTGGCAAGGGCCAAAAGCTCAAAAATCTTGCTTCTGTCTTCTATTGTGCTTTTAATGTCCATCAGGCAGGATAAATGCAGGCAATGCATACTTTCTTCCCAGGCAAAAAACAAAAGCATATTGTTCCATTTGCCTTGAACCTCGACCACAACCTCGTTGGACCCTCGGCGGTCAAGTTCATAAGATTGGGCACTGAACAGGTTCTCCACAGTGTCAATCGGGTTATAATTCAGGGCATAATTCTTTGCCAGATTCATTAGTATCTCCAAGTATCAAAAAAATGACTACGAGCGTGTTTAGAAATAGATTGCATTAGCGAGTCGCGAAGTGCAACTCTTTCAATAAGTTTTCCACTTAATTCACAGGGAAAATTTTTATTTTTAATTTTTTGTTATGCAAAAACAATGTCTTAATTTTTTATAATTTTTTTGTTCGGTTTTAGGTGTGGATATATTTTTTTGCGTTAATATAATGTTTACAAATTAGTTTTTGATGAGGATTTTTTTGATGAACGGATTTGATTTTCCCTCTATCTCACCTGTTATGTTTATGCTTGGACCTATTGCGGTGCGCTGGTATTCAATGGCTTATTTGCTGGGAATTATTTTTGGGTGGGTGATGCTCAAACGTAATGTGAAAAAAAATAATTTGGCTTTGAGCGAGGCTAATATTGAAGACCTTGTCTTTTATGTTACTTTGGGAATTATTTTAGGCGGACGTTTGGGATATGTCTTGTTTTATGGGCAAGAAGTTTATTGGCAAAATCCGTTGCAAATTTTGGCAATTTGGCATGGCGGTATGTCATTTCACGGCGGAATTATCGGGGTTATTCTTGCTATTTGGTATTTCTCGCGCAAAATTCATTATCCGTTCTTAGGCTTAACAGATTTAGTGGTGCTTTATGCGCCAATCGGTATCTTTTTAGGACGCTTGGCTAACTTTGTTAATGATGAATTATGGGGCAGACCAACCGATGTGGCTTGGGCGGTTAAGTTTCCCAGCGGCGGATATATTCCCAGACATCCTTCGCAAATTTATGAGGCTCTCACGGAAGGTGTATTGATGTTCTTGGTCTTGAATTTTTTGTGGCGTTATAAATGTGTGCGTGAAAAAATGGGTGTTACCTCGGCTTTGTTTGCTATTCTTTATGCCACATTTAGAATGTCAATGGAGCAGTTTCGCCAGCCCGATGCGCAACTCGGTTTCTTCTTTGGCGGGGTTACCATGGGGCAAATGCTTTCTTGTCCGTTGTTGATTGCCGGTTTGTGGGTTTTGTGGGTGAAAGTGTTTAAGCCTTGGATGTTACATTCTGCGTAAATTGGTAGGCTTTTTGGAGAGCCTTTTGCGTACGTTTTAACACTTCTAAGGAATTATCATCACTACGTTTTTTTTCGGATACACAGCAGGAAACTGTCAGCTTTAAGCCTTTTTTGCGGTTGCCTAACATAAATTCGGCTGAGGCAATGCCGCGTCTGATTTTTTCAAGGCGTTCGTAGCTTTCTTTTTTGTCGCAGTTCTTAAAAATAAGCACAAACTCGTCTTCGGAATAACGATAGATAAGGGCTTCGGTTTCAATCTCTTGCAGGCGCATGGTTATCATACGGGTGAGGGCATAGACACCACGGCGGCCAAAGACTTGTTTTAAGTGCTCGTAATTGTCTATGCAGACAATCCCTAAACTGTATTTGAGTGGAAATTTTTCGGATTGTTTGAGGTAGGCATTGCGGCTGGATAAACCGGTTTGGGCGTCGGTGTAGGTATGATAATAAATGTCTTTGCCTATGCAATGGAGAATGGTCAGAGCTGCCGCCGAAAAGAAAATGGTTAGCGCGGTCGGGCTTGAGGAATAATAGAAGCCGGCAAAAATATTTAGTCCGGCATAAAACAGAGAGCTATCCATAATCGAGCCGCTGTATATCATCCGAATAAAACAAGCGATTGTGCATAAGCTAAAAAGCAGCATACTTGATGAAGTGAGGTTGATGGTGTCGGTTGGGAGGCTGAGAGCCAAAGAGATAGATGAATGCGTGAGCTTTTCACCAATCGTATATTCCGCAAACAATAGCAACAACCAATAGACACTATGACGGGTGAGCAGTTTTTTATCGGGCCAAAAGTAGCAAACACATAAATTTATCGGCATAAAAAAGCATAAATTGATATAAGCCGGTGAACTTAAATAATCCAGACTATATAAGTTCTTAAAACTATTGATGAGAATATAAGCCAGCGAAATATTTAAGAGGTAAAAAATTGGTTTGCGTTGGTTAAAATAAATCAAGATTGCGGCGCTGATAATATTAATTATAAAAAACAGCGTATGAAAGCTCTTCATTGCGGAAAGAGAAATGTCGCCGTAAAAATAAAATCCCAATAAGGCTAACCCAAAAATGAGTGCCGGAAAGTGCGAATTATGCACTTGGGGTAGAATTTGTTGGAGATTATGTATAAATTTACGCACGGCTCATCCTTTCCAATAAATCGGGATTATTGTAAAAGATAAGGGTTTAAATTTTATTTACGCATTTGATAAAACAACTGTCCCCATACGAATAAAATCGATAGCCGTTTTGCATGGCGTGTTGATAGGCAGCTTTCATTCTTTCGGTTCCGGCAATGGCGCATATCAACATAAACAGGGTTGATTTGGGTAAGTGGAAGTTGGTGATGATGTCATCAATTATCTTAAACTTATAACCGGGGGTAATGAATATGTCCGTTTCTCCGGTAAAGGGGTGTAGAATTCCTTTGTCGTCAGCGGCGGTTTCAAGCAAGCGGAGTGATGTCGTGCCGACGGCTACAACCCTTTTGCCTTGCTTTTTGGCAGCGTTAATGGCGTCGCAAGCGTCTTGGTGGATAATGCCATATTCGGCGTGCATTTTATGGTCTTTGGTGTCTTCAACCTTAACCGGAAGAAAGGTTCCGGCACCAACATGCAAGGTTAAAAATACTTTTTTGATGCCTTTTGCTTCCAAAGCCTTAAAAACACGGTCGGTAAAGTGCAAACCTGCCGTCGGGGCGGCTACGGCACCTTCATATTTGGCATAAATGGTTTGGTAGTTCTCTTTATCGGAATAGCGGTTCCATAAGTTTTCTTTGTTTGCTGCATCTGGTTTATCGCGCTTGATATAAGGTGGAAGGGGCATAGAGCCGTATTGCTCCAGAAAATGAGCTAAATCTTGCGGAGCACAATTAAATGATATTTCAACCCCTTCTTCGCCTTGCTTGCTTATGACCTGAGCACTGAATTGGGAATCTTCAGCCGAAATTTCTTCGGTGTAAAAAGTAATTATATCTCCCTCGTGCAATCGTTTGGCATTTTTGATAAAAGACATCCAGCGAATCCCATCAATCGGGTGATAGAGTGTAACCTCAGCTTCGGCCTGACCTCGCTTAGCGTAAAGGCGCGCCGGAATTACCTTGGTGTCGTTAAACACCAAAACATCGCCTTCTTCCAGTAAATCGGGAAGTTCCGTAAATATGCGGTCTTTAATTTTGTCTTCCTCACTTAAATCCAGCAGTTTGCACGCATCTCGCGGTTCGGAGGGTTGATTAGCAATTAAACTTTTATCCAACTCAAAATCAAAAATATCTACTTTCATGGTCTTTTTCCCAATTTATGCTTTATTTTTTTGTTGTTATAGTTTATAAAGTGCCCAATTGCAAATAATATTTCAAAAAACTAAAGGCATTCGCCTCAATTTTTGCGGAGAAAAAATGAAGATGAAAATTGCTTATCAGGGAGTGGCCGGTGCTTATTCCCATATTGCTTCCATGCAAGTGTTTCCAAATCAAGAATATGTGCCTTGTGAGACTTTTGAAGAGGCTATGAATAAAGCGGCAAGCGGTGAAGTTGATATAGCCATGATTCCGGTTGAAAATTCTAATGCGGGTAGGGTGTCTGATGTGCACTTTTTATTGCCTAAAACCGGTTTGCATATCGTGGGTGAGCATTTTTTGCGTATTGAACACCAACTCTTAGGCTTGAAGGGGGCAAAATTAGAGGATATAAAAGCTGCCTCTTCTCATCCGCAAGCCTTGGCTCAATGCTCTGAATTTTTGAAAAATCATAACATTAAACCCTTGGCTCGCATTGATACGGCTAAATCTTGTGAAGATGTGGTAGCTTGGCAAGATAATACAAAGGCGGCAATTGCTTCAAAATTGGCGGCAGAAATTTATGGCTTGCAGATTTTGGCCGCAAATATTGAAAATGCTTCTAACAATACAACCCGCTTTTTGATTATGTCTCGTGAAGATGCTATTCCTGAAAATGACGGTGGAAAATTTATTACTTCGTTTATTTTTAAGCTGAAAAATATACCTGCGGCTCTTTATAAGGCTCTGGGCGGTTTTGCTACCAACGGAATTAATATGACCAAGTTGGAGAGCTATTTGTTGGATGGTAAGTTTGTGTCAGCGCAATTTTATGCCGAAATAGAAGCCCATCCTGATACGAAAGCTTATAAAAACGCTTTTGAAGAATTGAAGTTCTTCTCAGATTATGTTCATGTCTTAGGGACTTATTCTTCGGCCAGAGACAGAATGTAGAAACAAAAAAACACCGCTTAGCGGTGTTTTTCTTTACTCTATGCTTTTATTTTATCCAGTAAGGTGATTGAATTATCAATTAATTTTGATTTTTCGCTCTTGCCTAATTTTTTATAAATTGTTTGTTTAACTGCCTCAATGGTCAATTCACAGGTAAGAGAGGTGATTTCTTGAGAGGCTTTTTCTTTGGCGGACTTTAATCTTTCGTCAGCCTCGCTGGTTTTTACTTTCATCTCTTGCTCAAGTTTGCTCAGACTTTCGGTTTTGAAGTATTCAACTTCTTTTTGTGATTTTTTTAAGATTTCATCAGCTTCGGCTTGCGCATTGAGAAATTTACGTTGGTATTCGGCTAAGAGTTTTTGCGCATCAACTTGCAATTGCGAGGCTTCATCAATGCGGTTAATGATATTGGAAATTCTTTTCTTGAGCATGAGCGCAATGGTTTTACCAATGGGCTTGGCTAAGGCGGCAACAACCAAAACAAAAGCCGCCGCGACCCAAAATTCAGCTCCCATATAAAAAGCCTCAGCATGCTCTTCTATTTCGCCTGTTGTTTGTCCTATCATATTGGAAACATTTTGAGCCGCTTCTATTACAGCATTTTGAGTGGCTTCGATTAATTCTTTTCCCGCTGATGTTTTATCCATGGCTTTTACCTTTTAGTCTTTTAATTCTTTCAGGGTTGCTTTAATGTCAGAACTCTCAATCCCTGTTATTCCTATCTTTTTGATAACATCCAGGGCGAGCTTTTCAGAAATGCCTCTTACCTCTTTGAGAGCTTTTTCTTTCTCTGAATTAATTTCAGCTTCCCCTTCTTTAATTCTTTTTTGAAGCGTGGTTTCCAACTCACTTTGTTTTTGGGCGATGAGGCGGTTCATTTCTTCTCGGGTATCACTCAGAGATTGGTTGGCTGAAGCGGTAGCTTTGGACAGTGCATCTTGATATTTTTGCAAAGTTTCTTCCGCTTCTTGTTTGAAGTGGTTGGCTTTGTTTAGGTAACCGTCTATTTTACTTTGTCTACGTTCCATTACTTCGGCTATTCTGGGTATGATAAATTTTGCCATGATAAACATCATGCTGAAAAAACATATCAGCAGCCAAAATATTTGTGAGGAAAATGTTGAGACTTCCAGTTGAGGCATACCTCTTAACTCCTTGTTTTGTAACCAAACCTCAGGCAACGCTTGGCGTTGCCTGAAGAGGTTTGTTTCTTATTGTCCGGTCAGCATTACAAGTGCAATAACCAATGCATAAAGTGCAATAGCTTCAACGGCGGCGAATCCTGCCCAGCCATAGATATCTACATCTTTTTTGACTTGCGGGTTACGTCCGACTGTTGAAATGATTGTGGTCCATACTTGAGACACACCCCAAGCTGCTACCATCATTGACAAAGCGCACATACCGGCGCCAATATATGCCATAGGTTCCATTTCTTTCTCCTTTAGTTAAAAGTCATTTATGACTTCCTTTGTTTTACGTCCTACATAATTATAATTTAGTGACTGTGTAACGCATCACCTAAATAAATACAGCTTAGAACTGTATAGATAAATGCTTGCAACAGGGCAATGAATATTTCAAAGACTATGATGCAGGCATCAAAGGCCAGAGGTACTATTCCCCCTACACCTAAAGCTATTACAAAACCGGCAATGATTTTTAACATAATGTGCCCAACCGTCATGTTGGCGACCAAACGTACTGTTAAACTAAACGGTTTTGATAAAAAGGATATGGTTTCAATCGGTATAATCAGCGGGGCTAATGCAAAAGGTATGCCTTTGGGCATAAAGGTTCTGAGCCAGCCTAATTTTTTCTTCCTTATACCGATGGCTATGTTAAACATTAGCGCAATTAAAGATAAGCCACCGACAGCCGCTACGTGAGACGTGAAAGTAAAGGCATAAGGGAATAACCCTAACAAGTTACCAAAAGCAACAAATAAAAATATGGTGAAAATCAAGTAAAAATATTTTAGACCTTCGACTCCTATATTTTCTTTTATGAGTGAGGAGATGAAGGAATATATGCTTTCAGGTATTGATTGCGCCATGGTCGGAATTATGCGCCGTTTCCTCAAGCATAAAGCAAACAAAAGAGTGGAAATAACAACCGTTAAAACCATAAACAGTGATGAATTGGTAAAAGAAATGTCAATTCCGCCAACTTCAATCGGAATGAGCGGTTTGATGACAAATTGTTCCATCGGGTTAGACATCGTTACTCCTCTTGGTTCTCTATGCTCTTTACAAAGCGATAAACATTCAGAAACCCTGCAATACCGCCTAAAAACAAAAATATAATCAGCAATATGGGGCGGGTTTCAAAAATCTTATCTAAAAGATAGCCGATTGCTCCGCCGACCAGTACGCCTGAGATTAATTCCGTTCCGATGCGAAAGCCTATCTTGCTGGCGCGCGAATAATCCGTTTCTTGTTGACCCTTACGCGCAAGATTTTCCTTGGCTTTAAGTTTGCGGATGCGTTTATCCATTTGCTTAATATCTTCAGGTATCTTTTTCATTGGTTTTAACATAAACCTCAAAAGTTACTTTCTTATTAATTTTTTGTAGGTGTCAATTTTTTATCCAAGAGTTTTTGCAGAGCTTCATAATTCGGAACACCGTAAATTACTTCTCGGTCATTGTTTGAAATCAGCAAGAATGAAGGTGTTCCGCTGATTTTGAGCTTATCCATCGCTTGTTGGCGGATATCTATAATATCTTTGGCATTATCATCATTGCGTAAACACTCGGCGGCTTTTTCTCGGCTTAAACCATTAAGTGCGGCATAGTCGGCGAATACTTTTTCGCTGTTGGAGGAAAAATACCATTCTCTTTGATTTTTAAATGCGGTTTTGACGAAATCATAATAGTGTTCGCTTGGAATACATTTGGCTATTAGTGCGCCTTGCATAGATTTACGCTCTAAGGGAAAGTTTACAAAAATGACTTTTAGCTTGCCTTGCTTGATGTAGTCTTGCTCAAGTTTCGGTAAAGTATTGAGGTGAAAGTCGGCACAATGCGAACAGCCAAAAGAAGAAAATTCATAAAGCGTCAGAGGAGCTTTGGCTGACCCCAGAATCGGACCTTTAGGCAGAGATAAAGCAATGTTCTTGGCCAGAGGGGTCGAGATGTCTTCATCCGCACTATTGTCTAATATTGAGGCTTGGGCTTGTTTTACCAAAACAATTTTCCCGTCGGGTTGCATAACAAAACCTTTCCAGCTCAAATACATACCGGCAGCTATAAAAAAAACAATAAAGGCGGCTACAAATGCGCTTAATTTTTTTATGATATTTTCAAAACTCATGATTTTTTCTTCTCTTTTTGATTGTTATCAGTAAATACACTTTGCCCTAATTTTATTAATATTTCTTTTAAGTCGGGACGAATTATTTCTTCGGCTAATTCTTGTATATAATTTTCCTCTTCGGGAGTTACAAGTTTTTCAACTTTTTTGGGTGGTTGGGGTGTTGAAATTTGAAAGTTTGGATTTTGAATTATTCTAATACCAGATACGGCATTGTAGCCAAAATAAGTGTTGATTTTTTGTAAGATTATTTTTTCTTTGTGCTGAACTTCGAGCGCAAAAGCTCCGCTTGGAACTTCTAAATGTAAAGTGCCGTTGAGCCGTTGTTGGGGCTTGAAATCTATTTTTACGGGCGAGGTAAAATTGGCTAAATCTTCACCGATTATATCCGGCCAATTGGTTAGAATATCAGTTTCTACAAAGCCTTTTTTGCCCAGAACAGCCTTGGCTAAGGGCAAAATACTTTTGGCCAGAGACTGCAAGTCTCCGGTGGTGCGTTCGGGTTCTTTATTTATATTTTCCTTGTTCATGAGCAGACGCTAGCATATTGCTATTTAAAATACAATATGCTACTTTGGCTCACGGGATTATTTGGTAGGAATAAAATAATGGATTGGATGTTGCTTCTGAATGCCTTGTTGTCGTTGGCTTTTGTGCTGGGATTGTTGCTGGTTTCGGTATGGGGGCTGAAATATTGTCAGATGAAGGGTAAAAACTGCAGTTGGT
This sequence comes from uncultured Pseudomonadota bacterium, assembly GCA_949295995.1. GTDB lineage: Bacteria > Pseudomonadota > Alphaproteobacteria > RF32 > CAG-239 > Scatocola. Next base: position 7,295 of record CASFNK010000044.1, on the reverse strand, counting down.
TTAAGAATTTGCAAGTCGGGCAGAGGCTTAATGTGGTGGAAATAAAGAGAATCGACAGCCGTAATTCTCTGGCTTTGGTACAAAAAGACGATAAAGAGTTGTTGTTATTGCTCAATCCCAATCAAAGTCTTTTACTCGAAACAAGTGATGTGAAAAAGGTCAGTAAGTAATGTCAAAAAAAGTTCTTCGTATTGCTCTTTGGGCATTGTTTATTTGTTTGGCGGTCGGGGGAACGGCTTATGCGCAGACAATTAGCCTGAATGTGCAAGATCAACCAACCGGTTCGGCTACGGCGCGAATCTTTAATATTATTTTGATGATTACGGTGCTCTCTATTGCGCCGAGTATTCTAGTGATGATGACATCTTTTACCCGAATTATCGTGGTGTTTTCCATTACCCGAAGCGCTTTGGCGACTAACTCAACACCTCCGAATATGGTGCTGATTTCTTTGGCTTTGTTTTTGACCATGTTTGTGATGGCGCCGACTTTTGAAAGGGCTTGGGAAGAGGGAATCAAGCCGATGTATGAGGAGAAGTTGGAAATTACCGAAGGACTTGAGAAAGCCGCACAACCGATTAAAGAATTTATGGTGAAAAATACCAGAGAAAAGGATTTGTTGCTCTTTACCGATTTGGCAAAAGAAAAACCCGCAGAATCTATTGAAGAGACTCCTTTGAAAGTGGCAATTCCGGCTTTTATGATTAGTGAGTTGCGCCGCGCTTTTGAAATCGGATTTTTGATTTTTATTCCGTTTTTGATTATTGATATGGTGATTGCTTCTATCTTAATGTCAATGGGTATGATGATGTTGCCACCGACTGTTCTGGCTCTGCCGTTTAAGGTTATTTTCTTTGTGTTGGTGGACGGATGGTATATGTTGGCAGGTTCACTCGTTCAATCTTTTAAGTGAAAAAGCGTATAAAAAAAGGTCTCTGCTGAGACCTTTTTTGTAATCTTATGATGGTTAGAAAACGTAACGAACACCGCCGTAAACTTCGTGATTGTGAATATCACCATCGGCAATTTCACCCATATCATAGTAACGATAACCAACATCAATGTTGAAACGTGTGGTAACTTGGGCTGATAAACCACCACCGACAGACCATGTGAAGTTGTCTTCTTCATATTCAACAGTAGGAAGTCCAGTGTTTTTGAAAGTATATTCCAAACGAGTCAAACCAAGACCGGCAGAAACATATGGGGTAAACATTGTGTAAGGAGATAAATCCCAATAAACGTTTGCCATGTAAGATTCTGAAGAAAACTCAGCGGCACGTTGGGTCACAAATACATGGGCGATACCTTGAGTAACTTTGGTTTGAGAGTCTTCGGTATCTTCACGGTAAACATATTCCGCCTCAAAACGGAAGTAACCCCAACGGTAACCAATGGCACCACTGAACATAGTAGAGTTATCATCTATGTCTAATTTTTCGTCAGTTGCGACATTTTCGTCCTTATCGCCAAGGGTGTGGTTGGCAACACCACCACGGACTGCAAGGTAAGGACCATCGCAAGAGGCAAATGCTTCATTCGCAAGGCATAGAGAGATTGCTAATGCGGAGGCTGCCATTAAAAATTTGTTGTTCATGTTTTAACTCCAAAACTAGATAAATCTTAAATTTTGTCTAAATATACACTATTTTTTTCTAAAAAGCAAGCATTAATTTACAAAAATATATATTTTTTTATATAACACAAAGGGGTTAATAGCAAATTAACGTGAAAAATAAAAAAATATTTAGTCTAATTTTTAGAGAAATGGTAATGAAAAGGGAAATTTATGGTGGAGGGCGGAGTTGAAAAAGAGTGGTAAATATGAGGTGAAATAACAGAATATGGAAAGAGAGAGTGAAATATAGTAGGAATATAGGGTCTTTAAAAATCAGAAAAGGCCGCCGGCAGATGCGGGCGACCTTTTCCTTTTGTTTCATGGTAAAATATTTTTGTGCTTGCCGTCTATTAACGGGAGGCGGGTTAAACTTTATTTTTTAGACACTACAGTGAATACTAATAGACCGTCTTTGTTATAGACTGCCAGTTTGTTGCCACTCAGTGTCCCGTATCCTCCTCTTTCAGGAGTAACTTGTGCGGTGTTATCACCGGTAAAGTTCTTAATTCCTGCGAGGAGCGCGAGGTTCTGCGACATTGGCACGGCCTTTGCGGCACCGTTTTTCGGTTCAGCAATGTAGGTCCAACCAGTTCCGTCCAAGGTTAGAGTTGCCGGGAAGAAGTTCCCATTATCTAACTTAGCGGCACTTCTTATTTGGTTGCTGTTATAGCAGACATCCCAAGTGAAGAAGTGGCTAGTATCACTCCAGTTGTTGTCAAGAATCATCCACTTTCCGTTTTCGAAGTTGATGATGACACATTCACGGAATGTACCACTGGTACCTACATTAGGGTCGTACACGAGTGTCCAACCACCGAAGCCTTTAACAGCTCCCCATTCAGATGGAACATTCGGGTCAAGTACTTGCTCAACCAACAAGTTGGTCTTGCAAGTTGAAGTGAAGTTCTTGCCATCAACAGTGTAACCAAGAGAACCTGTGTGTGGGTAAACATCGTAAATGATGCCACCGACATTCTTTGTTCCGGATTTGGTCAGACTGTTTGAGTTGTCTGAATGATGTGCTATGTTGCTGAGGTTTACAGCATCAAAATTAAACTTGATGCTTACACCATCTTCAACGGCACTGTAAGCTGCGGTTTCAGAAACGGCAGTGTGCTGATTGTTAAAGACTGTGTAACCTTCCACATATGTCTGCTTGGTCGTGGTCACAGTTATGTTCTGTCCGCCGCTGCGGGTGCTTGTACTTGATGCCCCCGGAGTGACGCCGCTGTGCGGAGCTTTGGCTTCTGTTGCTTCTACATCCTTTTCTCCTTCCGGAGTAATGATGTAATTTAAGTCAACGTTTGCCTTAGCATTTTCACGGCTACCGTCAGAATATATCTTAGTATATTCTTGCCATGCGTTCCAAGTGTTGCCTGAAACGTAGGTGATGCCGTGATTGCCGTATTCAACGGATTTCAGCTTCTTCTCTTCTTTTTCTTTTTTGAAGATAACTTTTACGGTGTAGTCCTTGCTGTCAATGAACTTGCCGTTCATAACAGAAGTGAACAACTTCCGTTCATAGTTATTTTCATCTGCTAAGTCAGAGAAAGTACCGCTTACTTCGTTGAACATCCATTCAAATACGGTGAAATCTATCTCTTGACCGAACTCGTCGGTATAGATGATTTCGTCCCAATAGCCTGTGAATACGTGAGTCGATTGGCTCGTGCGGGTAACGGCTTCTTTCTTATAGCTATAAACGGTGTAAGCACCGTCTGTAGTTTCAGAAGTCTTGACCTTGTTGCCGTAGCTTGGCTCAAGCTTGTTAATATTCAGAGAAGAGACAATTTTCTCTTCATCTGAAGGAGTGTTGGTGTAGAACGTAACATTGTGTCCTACTTCGCCAATCTCCTTCTTGGTTCCATCATCATAAATCGCATATTTAATACGATAAACGTAGATGGTCTGAGTATTAATAACTTTGTATTCTTTGGGGCCATACTCGTATCTGATGGCGCTTGGGTCTTGCGGGTCGTCGCCGCTGATGCTGGCGCGGAGCAGCTGTGTCGGCTTAATCGGTGTGATGGTTTCAGCCAGATTAAACTGATAGTGAATGCTATCTGTGTAAATCTGGTGTTTGTCATCACCCTCATTTTTGTCCGATTTAGCGAACTTCACCCAGTTCAGAGACCATACCGGAATTTTAACCTCGTCAGACAAACCGTCCTCGTCGGTGTAAATTACGCTTTCAGGAACATAAGCCTGAAGAGCATTATTGAAACCGACATACTCAAATGTATTTGAGTATTGGCAAGCCTGCCATTTGAAGTTTCCAGATTCGGTAGCGGCCTTTTTCACCAGCTTGATGGAGGCTTCTGTGCTCTTGCGAGCATAGTCGCGGTTTTTCACCGGTATCGGGTTCTCGGCTGTTACCTTATAATTCGGGTCGAATACCAAATTAAAGATGGTGTCTCTTGAACCATCGTTATATTTAGTCTCCTTATCGAACTCGATAACTACCTTGTCCCCGTTAATTTTGGGTCGCTCATTGATGACATCAATTCCGGTCTTGTTTTGACCGTCTTTCATCTTCCACAACTCAGCCTGACCTTTGTAATTGTCAGAGCGTGAATTAAAGATAGCTTCAATGCTTGATGTCAACAGCTTGCGAGCTTGACCATCAATATCGGCCATATCGTCTGCTTTTGAGCCAAGGTCGTTGAAAGACCAAGTGCGGTTCTCAAATTGGTGTTCAATACCAAGCGAGTCAACCACGGTTGCCTGCTCTGACTGAGCATCAAAAGTGAACTGCGCCTTGTTCGTACGAGTGACGAACTTTTGGCTATATTTGCGGACAGATACGTTAAACCCGCGCTGTTCAGCCTCACCGTATGGCAAGTTGCTGTATGCTTCCGGGTTTAAGTCCTCAATGTTAAAGTCAGAGACCTTAACCGGAACCTGATAAGCCGGAGTATCTACACGGCAATAGAGCAATACTTCCGGACGGTAAGACAGTTTTACCTCACCGGTAGACAAGAGTTTCTCGAACTGTATCCAAGACTTAGAAACAGTTATCTTCTGCTTGGTTTCAGTCGAGATTGAATCCTTAACGAATTCAAAGCCCTTATCCTTTACGGTATAGGCAATCACCTCGTCCGGTGTGTCCGGTATCTCAGGGTCTTCGCCATCCTTAGCCACCCAGACTTTCTCGCCGTGCATGGTGAATTCAACCTTGCGGTTGTCATTGCCATACTGGTCGGTTCCGTAGGCTAAAGCATCGTTAAACACAAAGTCTATACGATACTTTTGGAATTCGGCAGAGTCCTGATTGAGGTAAATTGGTTTTACCTCAACTAGCTTGCGCGAAGTCCAGTGGTTCTTGCAAAGTTCATTAAACTTCTGCCCTTTGATGGTAACAGACTCATCAGATGAGGTCTGTTCATCAATAGTTGAGAGTTTAAAAACTTCGCCGCCTTGTTCACCATTGAAGGTGTAGGCGCGAACCACCCTTCCGTCTTCGAGAGTGGTTGATTCCTCAGACCACTTTTCAAAGACCTTAACCGAGCGTGCGTATCTGGTCTTTTTCAGCCCGTAGCCTTTCACCGTATTGGTTACGGTGTAGGCTGCTGAGTCCTTTTTCACCGAGCCGTCGGTGTAGAACACGTCGGCGATTAATTGGTGAACGGACTGAGCGGAAATTAACGCCTCGTAATTGCCCTGAGGCACTGTAATCGCACGGGTCTTAATCTCCGCGTTGTCAGCTGTGTAAGAGTTGACAACATTTTCCGTGCAGTTGTTGCGTTCAACGCTTTCAACTGTCGGGTCGGTTGGGCCTGGAGTTGGTTCATCTCCGTAGATTTCACTGCCGGAGCAAGCTCCGAAAACTACACTGCAGAGAGTCATCATGATGACTGCAACTGCGAAATTTTTCATTTTTTTCATTTTTTTGAAATTTTAATGTTTATAATTTTATTTTATTTTTTGTTTTTTTAAAATGAAAAATTGTCTCGGATTTGCTGTCCAAGGCAAGGGTTCCTGAATTTGCGGTTCAAGAACATATATGTGGTTCGGACCAATAAAATTTTTAAGTTTTCACCCTTAAATATTTTACCTCCTAATTATATACATTATAATTTGGTGACATAATGTATATTTTGTCGAATTTTAGTATATAATAATTTTGCAAAAATTACAACAAAAACTTATCATTATTTTTAGAAAATCTTTATTTTAACAAAAATGTCATAATTTAAATTAAGAGTAAATTTTTTTGTGTTTTTTGACAAAATGAGGAAAATAAACACTTCACAACATACTGACAAACATTTATTATTTGCCTTACTGAAAATCCCGAGTTTACTTGAGGCTGAATGACAAGGTGTTAGAACAACTCCGCTCCGCGCCCTTGAGCGTGGCTAAATCGCAAGAGTTAGCTGATAGAAAATTCTTAGTTTATTTGAGATTATTTATTTCTCATTGTTATCGATTCGTTATGCTCTTCTCTTTATTTCGTCCTTATGCTCTTCTCTTTAATTCCGTCCTTATTTTCTTTTTGACAATTTACACGACAATCAAATTTAGAGTTAAATTTAACTCTTAGGTTATGCGGGGAGAATATGAGGAGCGGGAAAGGTAAGAAAACGGGCTAGAGGAAAAGGAGAGAGAGGGTAGGTGCGAGAGGCAGGGGTAGTGGTAGGGAGAAAGTGAGTAGAAGTTAGAGGCAGAGTTAGAGGGATAGGGATAGTGGGAGAGGGAGAGAGAGAGAGAGAGTGGGAGTGGGAGCGTGTTAGTGGGAGTGGGAGTGGGCGTGGGAGTGGTAGTGGAAGTGGGAGAGGGAGTGGTGAATGATGAGTTGAGAGATAAGGAAAACGGCGGGAACATATGTATCCCGCCGTTTGATAATAATTTGTCCTGACTTTTAGAACAGGAAAGTCAGACTGGCTTTGATGCCAGTTTCCTGAACTTTCACTGTCAGGTTCCCTGGCTTGTCCACCTCATAGGTGCGCCAGCTACCTGATATGGTCAGGTAAATCGGACATTTAATGCTATAGGGCTTTTTGTCCCTTAACTGTCCATCTTTTCCGTAAAGTTTGACCGTAGGTCTCTTTACGGTATGCCCGATTTTTATTTTCAATCCGCCGGTTGCACCCAACGTCAGAGCGTTGGAGTGCTGGTTATGTTCCTTGGGCTCACCGTCGAACACCATGCCGGTGTTCACAGTGAAGTACTTATAACCCGCCGTAGGACCGGCGAAAAATTTAATAGTCTCGCTTCCAAATTCAAAGTTGGCACGGGCTTCCACCCCATATGAGGTGTAGCTTAATCCGTCAACTTTTACTTCACCAGCGTAAACGCTAGCTTCAGGAGCGAATTGACGCAGTCCTGCACCCTGGTAGCCTACCTTCAAACCGGCTTCGTAGCCGTGGTTGAAGTTATATCCAGCCTCGGCACCGATAAGGAAGCCGCGGCGGTTCGTAATCTCTAACCTGTTGGAGGTTGGAAGATTTTCGGTCTGCCACGCGTAGTCTTTATTCGCGTGGTCGGCGATAGACGCCTGAATAGCTTTTAGATTGAGCACGTTCAAGCGGTCTAATTCAGACTGGGTTAATGACTGGGCGCTAGCGTTAGCTGCGCCAAAGAATGAAATAACTACTGCGAATACTGCTGCAGTGAATGCAGCGAAATTTTTTGTTGTCATAATGCTATTTTTTTATTTATTTTTTATTTGTTTTTT
>CASFNK010000043.1 GCA_949295995.1 uncultured Pseudomonadota bacterium | reverse complement strand
TCTTGAGTATCGGCGCTTTCGGTTTCAGCCGCAACAACCTGCGTAGGCTCTGGACCTTCGTCTTCGGGAACCTCTTCATACTCCCACTCCCAATCTTGAGTATCGGCGCTTTCGGTTTCAGCCGCAACAACCTGCGTAGGCTCTGGACCTTCGTCTTCGGGAACCTCTTCATACTCCCACTCCCAGTCTTGAGTATCGGCATTTTCGGTGTCAGCCGCAACAACCTGCGTAGGCTCTTGACTTTCGTCTTCGGGAACTTCTTTATATTCCAATGCCCAATCTTGAGCTTCGGCATTTTCGGTATCAGCCGCAACAACCTGCTCAGGCTCTGGACTTTCATCTTCGGGAACTTCTTTATATTCCAATGCCCAATCTTGAGCTTCGGCATTTTCGGTGTCAGCCGCAACAAGCTGCGCAGGCTCTGGACTTTCATTCTCAGGAACTTCTTCATACTCCCATTCTTTATTCTGTTCGTCAGATTCTGCAGTATCAATTGAAACAGATTGTTCAGAGAGGTTAGTCTTTTCTTCTGTTTTGTTATCGAATTCTTGTATATCTTCATTGAGATTAGAATTTGTCTGAATATCAAAATTTTCTAAACTATGGCTGTCATATTCAGAGGAGACATCAATAGGCATGACCTCTGTTTCGGAAGATAGTTGCTCATTATCAACGGTAACGGGATGCCAGTTAAAATTATCATCATTGTCTTGCCCAGACAGCGCATTCTCAGATGAAATATTTTGAGAATTATCTTCTTCCGAAATTTGTTTTGAAAGATCTAAAGTTTGCAATATTTCAGGAGCAGGAACTTCTTCATATTCCCACTCAACATTTTCATCGGAGGCAATTTCGGGCTCGGAAATGTTTTGCTCATTCTTATCTTGTATTGAATCCTGAGGTGTTTCGTTGTCAAATAACGATATATCTAAGCCATTGTTATCATTCTCAAGTTTCAGGAGCTCAATATCATCATCTTCTTTAGGCAAAATTGTATTATTATCTGTAGATTCGATAGATAAAATATCTGCCTCGTCATCACTTTTTTTAGTTGTTAAAGAAGTTACTTTATCAGTTAAAGAGCTGACTTTATCAAGCAAAGATGAGGCAATACCATCAAGAGACAACCCTTCTTGATTTTTTTGCTTTTTCTTCTTTTTTTTCTTTTTCTTAGAAATTTCGTCAGTACTGTTATTTTCCAAAGAAAAATCATTAGAAGTTTCGGCAGTCAAATCAATTTCATCTTCAATATCGCCGGAATCAGTAAGATCATCAGTTTGATTTTGAGTATTAGAAGAAGGTTTTACCTGAGAAAAACCAGCCTGAAAGGGTTCGTTATTTGCATTACTTGGTCTTATGTTATATATAGCCGGATGCATTTGCAAAAATTTTAGGTTTTCTTTTTGCATTTCTTTGATTGCGGTAATAATGGATTGGGTTGAAAGTTGCTGACTTTCTTTCAGAGCCAAAGAAATAATGGCAGATAGTTCGGAAGTTTGTGTTTTTGCCATTTCCTTGAAAAGTTCGGATTGAACTTTAACGATTCCACTAATCATTTCTTCCACAGGAGGGAAGGTTGCGGCAGTGTTAATTTGAATATTGTTTGCATTAGAGCTGGAGGCATTATTGGCTGTATTATTTTGTACCAACATTTGAGCCAAACGGTTTTGAGCTTCAATATTAGCAGAATTGTTCTGAGCCATAATTTCCGCAAGTTTATTTTGAGAATCAATAATTGCTTTTGTTAGATTTTCAGAATCTTTTTTGCGGTTATCATCAGTTACGGAAATAGCTTCTTTTAGAGCAGAAGCGATTTCCTTTGCAAAATCGCCGTCAGCAGTAACGGTTGAGCTGATAGGTTGAAATATTGCGGTGGGAGCAACTTTTTCAATGTCGCCGTCATCATTAGAGATATTTTTATTTTTTAATAATTCTTGAAATTGAGAAAGAGCTTTAGCTTGAGCTTGCAATTGTTCTTGAGCTTTAGCCGCGGCAGCTTTAGCCTCTTGAGCGGCCTGAGAAGCAATTTTAGCTTGAGCTTCGGCGGCAGCTTTCGCGGCAGATTCGGCAGCCATTTGTGCAGCTAACATGACAGAATTATCATTACCGCCATGTTGTTGAGAGTTAGCCTCAGCCAAAGCAGTTGCCAAAATTTTTGCTTTAGCTTCTTCTTCATAATCGACCTGAGGAGCGGCATCGGGAATGCTTCTGACGATGCCATGTTGAGCCTCCAAATCATCAACATATTGTTGCAGAACGCCACCACCGGGAAGAGAGCTAAACATACCTCTTACTTCGGCGGGTTGTTCCAGAATCATCTGATTAAATGCTTGTTTCCGTTCATCAGTAAAAATATGCAGTTGGCGGAAGATATTTAGAAAGCGTTGAGCAATAATAATCGGATCATCTTCTGTTCCGATTTTATTATAGTCTTTTTTGACTTTTAATTTGTCAGCCGTTTCAACCACTTTAATTACCTGAATTATTAATCAACACTTTAAAATCCATCCACCATACCAATATTAGAGCGAATGTTGTAAATTTCAGGTTAATAAAAGTGTATTAGAATGAAGAAATCACAAAAAAAGCTCCGTAAACACGGAGCTTTTAAAAGATTTTATTATAAATAAATTGCCACAACTTTATGCAAATTATGTAAATCGTTATTTCCGATTTCGATTCGCTCATCGGGATTCCATCTTAAGCCATAAAGTTGACCGTTTTCGTCTTCACGAATACTAATGATTTTAGCATCATTTTCTGTTACATAATAAACGGCAATATCACCAACACTGACAACATCTTGAGGATCAACAAACAAGATTGAACGTGTCGGAAGCAGACTTCCTAAACGTCGCGTGCATAAATTAAGAGCGTATGCTTCTTTTTTGTTATAGAGTTGAGGTGGACGTTGTACTTTTTTTGTTTCTTGGCTAAATTCCACAAAGATATCTCCATCTTTACCGGCTACGCCATATACCGGAATTTTAACACCATCTTGGCTGGCAGTTCCAAAAGCGGAAATGGCGCCTCTCGGAGTAGAAAGGAGTTTATATTTAGCATCATTACGTTGGATAATTTCTTCCAACATACCTTTTTCTTCCAAAGATTTAATCTGTTCTTTTAATTCATCGGGAGCAATATTAATCGCTTTAGCAATATTTTTAAATTCTTTATCAGAAACTTCACGTTGACCCATTTCGATACGGTGATAAACAGACAAGGTCATATCAGCACTCTCAGCCACTTCAATCAGGGTTAAGTTTTTTTCATTTCTGATTTGTCTTAATCCGGCGCCCAAGGTTTTCAAACCGCTTTTTTCATTAATTTTATTTCTTCTTTCTTGTTCTCTGCGCCAAGATTGAACAACTTCTTGCTGAGAGTTTTGTTCATTAACAAACAAATCTTGCAAAGGACAATCCAAGAATTCGGCTACGCGAACGAGCTGCTCTTGGTCAACACGACGGTAACCTTTTTCAATTTTGGAAATAGCGGAAAGACTGACAGATAAATGATCCGCAAGCTCTTGCATTGAACGCCCGCGAAGTCTTCTGTACATTCTGATTTGATTAGGGAAAATAATTTCTTCCATTGTTTTATCCACCTTTGTTATTGTAATAAACACAACATCTTAATTTAAGTGTTATCATAATATAAGAGAGATATTAATCAAGAAAATTAGTACAAAAAAAGACAATTTGTGTACAAATATAAACTTAAAGCCGGAAATAAGAACCGGCTTTAAGTTTTCAAGAAAGGAAATTATTTTCCGAATTCTTGCATGGGAGCATCTTTTCCGTAAGTTGCGATTTGTTCTCTGAACAAAGCCATATCTTCCTCACTCATCATAATTTGGTCAACAGGGATATCTCGATTAAACTTACCGTTACTATCCATTGAGCGAGTATTTGCATGGTTAAAGTTTTTAGCAAAGGCGTAATTATTTTTAACGCTTTTCGCATCGATTTTACCGTCTTTGTCTAATTTGAAAGATGATTTTTTATTAATAATACCGTCAGAGGAGTAGCTTTCGGCTTTTCCGTTTTTGGCAATGCGTGTATAGGAAAGCATATCTCTCTTTTCACCTTTAGTCATTTGGAAGATACTAGTAGAACCATCAGTATTAAGCTGTTTAACGGTAATGACTTCACGTCCTTTATCATCTAAAGATCTTTCCATAGAGCGGCTCTTAAATTCTCGATTCATATCGGCACCGGCAATACCGCCCATTCGTTCACTTAACATCTGTTGCATCAATGCTTTATCAATATCGTCTTGGGACATTGAACTTCCGTTTTTAATAGCGTGAATTGCAACTTCATTTCGAGTCCCGTCACGGTTTAATAATGTTTTTCCGGCGGCGGTATTCATACTTGTTTCTTCTCTGATTACGTTTCCGTTCTTATCATAGGTTTTTTTGTTTTGAATAAACTTATCATTTTCAACGGAACTAGCCTTACTTCCCATCAAAGAATTTCTGGTACGAACAACTTTCTTGCTGCCGTCAGGATTTACTTGCAAAGTATCGGTAACTTTACGTCCGTACCATGTACGATGTTGCAAAGATTTATTGCCGTTAGCATCGACTGTAGCCTTATCGCTGTTTTCAATTTTCTCTGCTCGACGATTTGCTACCATCTCTTGGTAAGGAGCTTTAATGTGAGTGTTAAAGGCTTCTTTACCACGGTCTTTAACAGCACTGCCAACTTTTTTAGAGGAATTCCAAGCGGCACCCAAAGTTCCAACACCAATCTTTGTAGCAGTTGATGCAGCGAGTCCACCGACCTTTGAGCCGATTCCTTTGATGCCTGCACCTTTTGCAAATTTTCCGGCAAAGGTATTAGCTTCACCCAATACAGCCCAACTCAAAACCATGTAGAATACAAGTTTTAAGAAATTTATTCCCCACCAAGCCATATCTTGCAAAATAATTGTGTAAGAGGTAGATTCACCGGCATTTCTCAAGGGTGAATTCGGAGAAAGTCCGACATCCACTAAGATTGAATCCAAGCCTGCGGTTACAATAAACATAATCAAGGCTAAGAAAATGAAATTAAACATGCAGTTTAAGAATACATCCCAAACTTTACCTACATATTTTTGTGTCGCCTTGAACGCATAAGCTCCAATTGCCGCCGGTAACAAAGCTGTTGACACGCAAAGTTGCAAAACGGAATCAATAAGTAAGAATGGATAAATGACCATCAACATAATAGCAGCCAACCACAGGCAAATACCAACAATCAAGTATCCAACATGTGGAAAGATAGGTATTCCAAAATAAGCCTCTTTGTTAACGGCAATACAGAGAGAAGTTGAACCCAAAGCCATAATATCAAGTAATTTATCTTGAATGGTTTCAATTGTACAAACAATGCTAACCCCCATAGAAGAAGGTAAACCGCCTCCATCTTCAGGCAACAAGATATTATAGCCACCGCTGCATGTGGAGCCGTCATATCCTTCCATAACCAATTGTGCTAGTTTAAAGCCGGTGTTAAACAGAGGCTCTAACGCAAGGCGGAAAAATTCCACGGAATCAAGTCGTAAAATCATCACAACAAATAAGACGACAAATGCTTTATTCAAAATAGTTTTGACCAAAATGCTGGGATTCTTTTGTTCCATTGCAGAAACAAATTGCATGACCGTCAAACCCAGCCATAAAGCAAAACCAACGCAAACCAACATAATAACTCCGTCAGCTAAGGCGTTATAAGATTTTTTTGCCACCACACTGGCAGTGTTAAAGAGCACTTCAAAGATATCACAGAAGACACAAGTTTGGAAACTGTCACGATACGAAGAAATGTTACATTCTTTGTCAACTTCATAACGAACATCAGAGTCCTTTCCTCCTGTATAATTAGAAGAAGTAAAAGTTCGTGAAGCCTGACCTAAAGAGACTTTCGCCGTAGGCATTTCATTTTCGGCACAAGCTCGCTTACCGGTAGCCTTTTGGCTAGCTTCTTCAAGGCTTGCCCCATTTTCTACTTCTTTTCTGATAGCCAACGATTCGAGAGCGGCTTCTTTATCGGTAGCTGCACGTTTGGCAAAAGGAGTCTTGGGATCATAACTTTTATACATAACTTCAGCATAACTGTCATAATAAGCGGCAATAATTTCTTCATCTGTTGCGGTAGCAAAAGTCTTAGGAGCAATAGCTTTTTGTACGGCCTTAAAATTATCTTTCATTGCTCCGGCACTTGCAACTGAACCGGCTAAAATAACCATATCCATTTCAGGAGAGCGGTTTAACAACGCTCCCATGCCGGCATTTTTCAGAACATTTTGACCATAAGGAAGGTAATAATCTTCAATATATTGAGTTTGAGAAGAACCAAAAGAGCTATCGCTCGCCGCCAAAGCCTTCCATTTTTGAGCAAAAGAATTAGCAGTAGAGGGATTACACGCAGCTTGAATTGTACTATTTAAAGAACCACCGACTTCCAGCGCTTTATATTTTGTCGGATCATTTTTTTGTAGATAGCGTAAATAGTTCGCAACGGTAGAATCATTCCATTTAGAAGAATCTTTATAGCAAACCATCTGCGATAAACCATAAGAACATCCCCCGCTATCTTTTTCCCAACATTTATTAAAGGCACCTGCATCGCCTTTAGATTCGCCTTGTTGGTGAAAGGCCGATAAATTATCTTCAGGATATAATTTACCACACCCGGTTAAAGTAGCGGAAGATGATGTAGTTGCAGGCGTATAAGAATCTTGAAGAGGTTCTTCCGTTACCGGAGTATTCCCATCACAAAGGGCTTGAACCGAGGAACAAGTTGGCGACATAATTTTACCCTTACCTGTATCCCCATCACGCAATTCAATATGTAAGTGATAAGGATAATAATCTTGTACTAAAACACCATTTTTATCACAAGTAGAACCGCCAACATATCCAATAACAGACCCTTTAGGTACAATTTTATTTGTCCCCGCATAACCATTAATAGAGTCTGCAATTTTTTCCAAATGCATATAAGTTGTGGTATAAAATCCGCCCCCTGCTTTTTTGTGCTTCATAATAACGGTGTTACCACCACCCGAATAGCAATTTGATGTTTGAACAATATATCCATCTGCAGCAGCAGTAACAGGAGTCCCCTTAGTTGCAGCTAAATCCATACCTTCATGAGGACGTAAACATTTTCCGGCATATTTTCCTTCAACAATTCGTTGAGCATTAGGATATTTTGAACAACTATCAGGACGTCTGCACACTTCTTCCGTAACTTTAATAACATTAGTCGGCATCGGATCAAAGCAGCCATTTTTTCCTGAATTTTTAATACTATTAATTCTAGAGCTAGGGTAAAGAGATTCTGAAGGTTGTTGGTAACCAATTTTACACATGGCACCATGTTTAGTATCCACCGCACAGGTATCAACCACATCTGCCGCCAAAGAAGAAGGAATTCCGAAGCAGACAAAATTCAATACTCCGCCGAGCATAACAATTAGGGAGGAGTAAGTTTTAAGATATATTTTTTTCTCTTGCCTGTTCATCATAGCACCTACTTACTTATGCATTTTCATTATTAGAGTTACTGTTGACGGCATCTTCAGCAGTTTGAATTGCATCTCCGGCCGATTGAGTAACTTTTCCTGCAGCTTTAGTAACTTTCCCGGCTGCTTGAGTAGCTTTTCCCGCAACTTGAGTAGCAGTACCTGCAGCTTGAACGGCCGCGCCTGCAGCAGCTCCGGCGGCGGCTACAACTTGTCCCGCTATAGGAATAGCGTTAGCAGCTTGAGATACGCTGGAAATTCCTTGTCCGGCGGCTTTCATTCCTTTTCCGGCAGTTTCCATCCCTTGTCCGGCAGTTTCCATCCCTTGTCCGGCGGATTCCATACCTCTTCCTGCTGAAGCAACAGTAGCTCCGGCACCGCTACCACTTGTTCCTTTACTTGAATTTTTAGCTTTATTAAATCTATTTTTAACAAAATTAATAGGAGCGGCAGCCACGGCTCCGACAGCTCGAGTTGTCTGATGAGCAACAACTCCTCCGGCGTATTGTACTGGTTGCATAGCTTTCTTCTTAAGAAAATCAGTCATCTGAGTAGCTTTTCCGTGAATTGGAGAAGCGCTTCCAAATACACTGTCTCCAAAGAATTTACCGGTATATTCCGTTACGGTTCCGATTAGCTTAATGGAATATAGGTATGCAAATATGATAAGAATGAAACTGGCACTGAAAATAGAAAACATATTAGATATCCATTCAGCATCACCGGCATTAATTTTAGCATAAAAAGTAGTCAAATCTCCCAAAGAAGTACTGATTAAAGATAGAGCATAAGAGACCAACAGAGCCAAAAAGGCGAACAAAGCGGCGGAGCGAAAGATAATACTCATACAAGCGCTAAATTTACCGCTTGTAGGTCCAAAAGGCCAAAGCCCAATGACAATCGGTAAGGCAATAATACAAAAACCGATTTTGAAGCAAACGTCTAATAAATAATACCCCACACCTAAAGTTAGCATAAATCCGCAAAACCAAATTATAGCTCCGCATAGCCATACCCAAAAATCAGGAATTCTCAGAGTAATGGGAACTCCCAAAGCCTCCTTAGGATCAACAAGAGTAATCATCCCAGCATTGAAAGAATGGCAAGTTAAAGCATGCCCGATAACCAAGTTTGTGGAGACGGTTTTATCAATACCTTCGACCAAAGCCATAATTTTATTAATGACATTAGAATCGATAATTTCGACACCATTATAGGGAAAGCTGGAAGAAGTAGGAATATTAATCAAACTTTGATTTGCCGCTTGTAACAAACCCAATCCGTAATCAGCGCCGGCGCCTAATAGCGGATTAATGAATAAATCGATGATAGCCCCGATACCGGCATTCATGACAATATAAGCAACAGCAACTTTAAACATAAAGGTAAAGAGGGTATTGACAATTTGCATAGGTTCTTGGTTTGTAAAAGCAGAAACTAATTTTAGAGCAAAAGCAGCCAACCAAAGTAATGAGCCGATAACTAAGATTTTGCTTCCAGCCTCACGAGACAAATCATATACTTTACTGCAAGCATTCATAAATGAGGTTATAAGCGTTAAAATGATTTTGCAAGAATAACAGGTTGACTGATACATCTTCTGCATGTCGGGAATACTGCAATCCGAATTGTCCCCACGTTTTACCGTTATGCCGTCCTCTTTGGTTGTTTTCCCTGTTTCATCAGTCTTAACCGTATAAGAAGAAAATCCGGCTGTTGTTGAAACAACGGTACTGGTATCTGTACCTTTTTCTACAGGTTTCTGTTTTTCTCCCAATAAAGGTTTTTTCACATCTTCAGGCTTTTTACATGTATAAGATAATGTTGATGAAGAATATAAACCTCCCGTCCCTTGAACTGACATACTGTAGCTGGAGTAGCATTCCATACCTTCCGGACATCCTCGCGGATATTCGCTGCCGCAAGGTTGATATTCTCCGGCTGCAACGGCACGCTTATGCTCAGCTAATTCTTCGGCACGTGCAAACTCTAATTCCGTGTTTAATTTTTCATATTCCGCTTTTAAGCTGTCGTATTCATTTTTAAAACTGGGGTTTTGAGCAATAATTTTATCAAATCTTTGGTTGTATTCGTCAGCAGTTTCCTGTTTCCATGCCCAGTCAAAAGATTGAGTTGGAAATACATTTGTATCTACTTTTTCACCATTATTTTCTCTTTGTTCTAAGTGTTTTTTTAATTTTTCGCAAAAATTTTTTAATTTTGTTATGGCTGCATTAACTTCATTAACCTTTTGCTGCGTTTTTTGAGTGTCCAAGGGCTCAAAAGCTTTTTCTCCTTTGGAACTGCCTTGATAAGCAGAGCCGCATGTTTCTTCAGTAAAATTTATCGTCCAAGCATTAACCGGGCGGATAACGCTAAGGGAAAGAAATCCTGCCAGAAAGAAGTTAAAAATATGTTTGAGGAGTTTATCAGTCATTTTTACCTCCCCTAAAACTATTCATTTTAGCTCTAAATTTTTCGACTTTAGTTTTGCCGGCTTGATAAGTTTCCAAGGCTTTTTTACCAACGGAGGTATGAGTTAAAATTTTCATGCCAAACCAACCAGCTACTGCACCTGTAAGTTTAGCTCCGCCAACGATAGTGGCTTTAGCTTTTTCATTAAAGCTACCTCCAGAGCTACCGCCGACTAGAGAATCGGTTACTTGTTTTGCAATATCAACCGAAGAAGCGATTAAGAAGCCAATCATCAATAAGCACATAAACGGAACACTGAATTCTTTGAAAGCCTGATCATCATTTCCTTCAATAAATATGTTTTGATTATCAACGATAACCTGCTCCAGAGCCAACAAAGTAATAGCAATCATAAAGGCCATAAACATCATGAAAGCGGCAGAATTAATCATGGTTACAAAACCTTGAGACAACCATTTTTTAGTAGGCTGGAAAGGATAACCCATGATAAGGATAGGGAGCATAACAACCATTACGGTAAAACGAAAGATTGAATCGACGAGATAGAAAACGAAACCAAGTTTTACGAAGGTAAAACATGCAATAATCATCAGGCCGATGAGCGTAGCCATAAATCCGGGGGATTTTAATACTTTATAGGCCATGGCCAGTCCTAAATTCATACGGTCATTCATGGAACAAACCATACAATTCATCATTTCTTTAGGTGCTTCGGGAAATCCATCTAAAGAAGCATCTTTCACAGCGGTTGACGCTTTGCAAATGATGGGAGCACCTTGAGAAAATTTAAACCCGAAGACGGAAAGATCTTGATATTTTGTAGAAGTTTCGCTGGCTTTAGCTAAAAGCTCGCTTGAAAATTCCAAAAAGGCGTTATAAACCGGAAAGACCACGCTATTCATAAAGAACAGCAATCCATCGGTAGAAGAAGCCAAATAACCGCAGAAGAGGCACAGAAAGAGTTTTCGAGAAATTTCAGTCCATACTTCTCCAAGATTTTCTTCGGTAAAAGAACCAACATGTTTTAAGAGGCGAATAGAAAGCCACAAAGCAAAGGCCACCATCATAAACACTAATGCTCCGTTAGTAATTTTGCTGTATGTTCCGAGAGCAACTTTACCCATATTATCATAGAGAGTATCAATAATAAAGTTTTGCCAGCAAGTTGCTTGTTCTGTTGCCGCATCAACTTCATTTCCCTGCATTGCGGCGCGCGAAGTATCCTTTTCATCACCGCCGCAAGAAGTAAGCATAGTCATAGCGACTACTGCAATACTCAGTAGTTTGAAGATTTTAGCTATGTTAATATGCTTCCACATAATTATTACTCACTAGTTATTTTTTTTGTGTTCGTTTATTCATTTCACTTTGAACAAACTCATTTTTATATTTGTCATTTTCTTGTTTAATGGCATTGAGCTCGTTTTGAGATTTTAAAGTGTCCGCTTTTGCTTTATTATAAGCGGCTTCGGCTTTAACGGCTTCTTCAAATTGAGCATTAGCCAAATTTTCAAAGTTTTTCTTTTGAGCCGGATCAGTAGCTTTTTGAGATTTTTTCAAATAATCATCGGCACGACGATTATGATAATTCATTTTTCCTAGAGCTTCGGCCTCAATTTTTTGTTTTTGAGCCACATCAGCAGCTTGATTATTAATCATCTTTTGACCAGCTTGTCCATTAGCCGAGTTCATATATTGTTGTTCAAGCTGTTGTCTGAGTAAGTTTTCATCTACAGGTTTTTGTGTAGAAGGAGAACCGGATTGTTGAGTTTGACGCTCTTGCGGTTTTGGGGTCTCAGCATTTGGCGTCGCCGGAGATTGAGCTCGTGAGCCCATTTGAGCCATTTTTTTGATTTGGTTTTGAGCAATAGGACTAGTAGTGGGTGTATTACCAGTTGCAGGATTTGGAGTAGCGTTATTTTCAGTGTTAGCGGCTCCTCCTGTTTCTTGAGACTTTTTGAAAGAATTTTGAGCTGCTTTATTTCCTGCGGCACCACTCTTTCGACCCAAACCAACCATACTGAGAGCACCATTCCAAACAGCGTCTTTACCTTTTTGATACAGTCCGGTAATACCTGTTTTATCACTAAAGGTTTTACCTGCTTTAAGACCTGTTTTAAGTGTACCTTGAACACCTTTTGTCGCGGCACCATACGCCAGACCACCGATATTCGCACCAATTGATGGACCGCCGCCACCAGCCATTGTTCCGGCCAGAGATGAAGCCTGTCCTGTCAATTTAAAGGCAAACAAGCAACAAGCAACCAGAACTAAGAAACCAGCAAAACCAATATCTAGCAATGCTTTTAGTTTAGAAACATCATTACCATTCATAGCGGCTTTAATGGCATCAAATCCGCCTGAGCTACCGGTTAAACCTTGCCCCAATAGTTCAACGTTAATACTGACCACCAATCCCATGAAAACATAAACAAAGAAAGTATTCATAAACATACCCCAACCTTTGCTGGTATAAGATCTGGTAACTTTAAACGGCCAACAGGCAATCAAGAAAGGCATCAAAGCGCCGAGAATTCCCAATTGGATAGTTGCATCAATTAGATAGAAAGCAAAAGCCAAAGAAATAATCCAACCCATAATCCAAATTGCCAGCCCTTGAAACATCATACCAAAGTCCCACATGACGTTTCTTAACGGTCCAATACTAACTTTTCCGGCATTTCTAGCCACACACATTAAAGAAGAACCAATGCTTTGCGGCACGGCAACTTCCGCCTGTACGGCGCGAATAAAGCAGTCTAAATTAGTGTACAGGTATGCGGGCATAACACCGGGCATAGAATTTTCAGGAAGTTTCATAGCAGCACAAGATGAAAGGTAATTATTGTCTGTAGCAAAGAGTAAGCTTGAGCCAAATTCAAAGCCGGCTTTAAGAACCGGACCAATAATGTAGCCGTAAACAATATTTGAATTTTTTAACATATAGAAGGCAATTAAAACCTTAAACATATTGACAAATAACTCAGTAACAAATTTAGGAGCATCTTGTTTTGTAAAAGAGCTAACGTTTTTAAGTACCATAAAAGCAACAACCAAAGCAAACCCGATAAGGAGCACGTTTGCAATCGGAGAGGCCAGTTTATCGTATGATTTTGTGGACATACTTTGCGCCGCGTTAAAAATAGTTTTAAATAGCGGGCAATAAATACAGCTTTGAGCTTCAGCTAATTTTGCCGGTAAAGGAATACAGCCTTGAGTAACACCGCCAATAGATTTAAGAGCACCATCTTTATCCATTACGAAATAATATTCGCTCAGGAGCTTAGGTTGCCCTTTTTCATCTGTTCCCCAGATTTGGTAAGTGTATAATTCCTGACCGGCTTCAATAGTTGCAGGCATAGAATTGATTTCTTCAATTATCTGATCTAATTGCATAGCAGAATTCAAAGCACTTTTTCCTAAATCAGATAATTTAGAGGCAATGGAATTATATTCCTCTATTACTTTTAAAGCATTGTTGATAGTCGCTTGTAGTTTTGCTTTTTGGGTTTGATCAGTTACCTTAGATAAGTCAATTTTAGAAATATCCGATGTATCAATAGGAACAGTTTTATCAATTAATTGCTTTGTTGACCAAGTATAACTACCGTTAAGAAGGGAACGAACATATTCAGGATTTTTTTCAGCGTTAGAGCCAAACCATGCAGTAACAGCAGCCGCTAACCCAAGAACAATAGGAGCGACACCCGCGGTGGTAACGGTTCCTGCAATAAATAAAACGGCGGCGCCAACGCCAACCAAGATACCTCCGGCAACACCAATTTTATCAAAAGTACTAAGCTCTTTTTCTACTTTTTTTACTTTATTTGCCAGTTCTTCTAATTGGGCTTGATAATTTGTGATTTGCTTCATGTTATTGAAATATTCATCTTCTAGCTTTTGCCTGGTTTCTGATAATTCATTTCTTTTTTCAGCTAGTTTTTCATTACCTAATTTTTTAGCACCGGTAGAGGTATCACTTTTTTGCATAATAGAGTTAACGGTTGAATGAACTTCATCTTCAACTTTTTGATTAGCGGCAAAAGCATTTGAGCTTGGAGCAACAAGCATCCAAGTTCCCAAAAAGGCAATGGAGGTAAATTTAATTACATTAATTATTTTCATCATTATCTCCTCCTGCAAACGGATTCCCGAGTACCTTAAGTGCAAGTCCCAGTACCGCTATTACCAAAATCAAAGCGATCCAAAATGCGTATTTCATGGTGAATACTTCAAAAATGTTAAAATAGCATACAGCAATGACCGCTGCAAAAATTATAATATTCACCAAAATTGTACGCATATCACTCCGGTTCCACTTCAAGCTATATTTATTCTACCACATAAAAGTAAAAAAATTTGTTACAGTTTTTTGATTTTTTTCAATTAACGAAATTGTCCTTGTGTTAAAAATTTCACACATTTCAAAATGACTTGTTCATTTTTTATAGGGTTGCACCTATAGCCGCTAATATTAATTGTATTTTTTATTCCGCTATGAACCTCATTTGTTACATTAAAATATTTTTTTAAGTTTTGAGGCAGCCATTGAAAAACTTGCCCTAACAAAGAATTATAGTGAATAATTCCGACCTGACTTGGCTTTTTAAAATCAGGAATATTTTTAAGATATTCAGGAGTAAGGTCCATCAAAATAGGACCCAACAACCAATTACAAAAACGAAATTTTGCTAATTTTTCAAACAATGGGGTATCTGAATTCACGGGATTTATTTCAACAATACGCTGAATTTTAATTTTTTGTTGCCAAGGAGAATCCAAAGAGAGCAGTTTTCTTAAGATGAGACCGCCGATTCCTTTAGTAACAAAGGACACATCGGTAATATCTTCCAGATGATTCATAAAAAAATCGAGTTGCCGAACATGTCCGTCAATTTTTTTTCTGGTTGAAGGATAATTAATAGCAGCCGCCAACAAACCTTTTTTTATAATTTCGCGCCATAAAGGTTTGAAAATATTTTTACTGTCAGCGAGTCCGTGTAATAAAATAACCATGTGTCCTTTTTGGCGAGAGAGCTGAAAGACCTCAATATATTTAAGAAAGGCTCTTCTGCAGTTATCAAAGGAACCTTCAGCACGTCTGATATCCCAATTATCAAGCAGGCGATATTTTTTTGTTTTGTAATTACGTTGGATTCGCCATTTTTGATAATAGAAAACGTCTTCCCAAAATTGACTTCCTCCGAGCGTATAAAAATTAAAACTCATAATCGACTCCCAAAAATTATTGTTTAAGGCGAACCCCTGTATCATTAGGAATAGCCGTAATAGTAACTAAGGATTCGTCGTCATCGAGTCTTTCAATGAGGATTTGTACGGCTCTTCTGTCTCTAAGATACGTCATATGACTTATTTTAGCGCGAACGATAGCTACTTCGGACCAATTTAATTTAGGCATTTCAGACACATAGAAGTCATAAATACGATTTGAACCGAAAGGGGTTGAAAAAACGAGACTACCATTCCAGTTATTTCCACTTCCCAAAGTTCTGGTTTCATCCATATCTATATAGGAGGGTTCTGGAAAAGGGATATCGGGGAAGCTGGCAAAAGCGGGAGGCAGTTCGGAACCATCGACTCCTCTTAATATTTGTGGTTCTGTAGAAGAGCAGGCAGAAAGGATTCCGACTAAAATTAAAGCTAACAACTTGTTTTTAAGCATTATTATCACCTTACAGTATGAAATTTCATCAATATAATTGACTACATCATAAGTCTATAAGGTTAAAAAAAAGAAAATAAACCAAGAATAAAGAAAAAGAAATTTTGAAAAAAATTTTTTAAAAGATTCAGTTGCTTAGGAAAAAAGTGAAAAAAAATCAAAAATTTTTTATTTTTTGTGTTGACAATGTCGGATTGATGACATATAAACGCCCTTGTCGCTGGGGAGCGGGCCTGTGAGGGCTGAGCGGATAAAGACCTAGCGAGTTATAGAAGATAGTGAATAAGAAGTAAGAGGATACGCAGACGGTATTTATGTTATTGTTGATAATAAAT
>CASFNK010000042.1 GCA_949295995.1 uncultured Pseudomonadota bacterium | reverse complement strand
TATTATAATAATGAACGTTGTCAGTGGAGCTTAAACAAAATGACACCGGCTCAACGCCGATGCCATTTGCTTAATTCTCCCTCTTGACTTAATCCTCCTCGGGACTTTTTTTATTTGTCCAATTTATGGGGTACAGATCAGAAAGAGGGATTTTTTTATAAAAACGCTTGTTTTTGTCCAAAAATATGTTATACATCATCACATAAACACTATTATTAATTTTTTAATAAATACAATTATGAAAACAAGTAAAGAATTACGTCTAGCAGTAAAAGAAGTTTATGAAAGCCAGAGTGTAAAATTTTCGGATTGTTACGAGCTCGAAGGATTAAAAGAAATACGCGTTATTTTTGTTCCTTCCGACGCACCTCACTACGTCTCAAAGATTGCTGAATTTTTACAAACCAAAGTAAAACAGAAGTATCCTGAGATAAATCCGGAAATTATCACCATCTCATCACTGTTTAATAAAGACGGTGATTTGTATGAAATGGCGTGTAAAGCATTATCCCATGCGGTACAACATCTAAAAAAACAAAATCAGGCCTATGGTTCTCAAAGTGTAATTTTATGCTCATCAGACATAGTAGCTAAAATTTTGATAGCCAGACAATGTTTGGCAAAAAGCCATGAAGAATGTTTTATACCCAGGCTCATTTGTAATGTTGAGGACGTCAAAAACACAAAAGATGCTTTTGAACAAGCAGCTCTGAGGATAAATATAACTAATAAAATGTTATACTATGAGCCATATTGCCAAAAGATACCCACTATGGCTGACATTATGGTCGTTTTGGCCAGTGGTTATGAATGTTGGGATGATATGATGGATTTATGGCATCTCATAGCCTGTCGTTATGGAAAGTATGCAAAAATAGCATATATAGATGATCTGGAACAATGGACATCAAAAGAATATGCAAACAAAATTTTTGCAAAATTTTCATGGCTAGTCCAAAAAGCAAAGATAGCGGACGAGGTAGAAAAGTTCCCACCCTATGCATACAAAATAGTGGAAAAATATGAGGGACAAAATATCCTTTTTTGCTTGCCACAAAGAAAAAGTTATTGGGTTTATAATCTTCAGCAAGCTGCTTCAGCAACTCAAAACATAAGTTTTTATATTTACGAACAAGAATTTAACGATATGTGGAGCTCTTTGGGGCCAATCGGGAAACAATTCTTTTGCCAAGATATGAAAAACTTAGAGGAGGCAACAAAAATGAAGAAAAGGCTTTCTGGTTATAAATTAAACAAGCGTTTTTGCAACTGGAATCTTCGCCTCTTTTGGTGGAATTATAAGGTTTGTGTCAAAAACTACTGCTGGATATCTTTTCTTAGTTACTAACAACAAAAGGAGTTTCTCAACACCTGAGAAACTTCTTTCTAAATTTATATTATATCATTATGGAAACTATTGAATTAAGACAAGCGATACGTACAATATATGCAGAAAAAAGCTTGAACGTATCTGATTGTTACAAGTTCAACAGAATAAAAAAGGCTAATTGCATATACTACCAACAAGAAGATAAGGGGAGTCAAGCACTAGCCAAAATTCTGCAAAAACATATAGAAGAAACATATTTCCAACCTGTTTTACTTCAAGCAGTAACATTTAATTTGACTGCTCGAAATTATTATCTGGGTTGGAAAGAAGCTCTCAAATTTGTCAGCAGTCTTGAGGATACTCAAAAGACATTAGTTATATGTAACAGTATTGTCGCCAGAATTCTCTTAGAATTTGCATCTATTGATGAAATGTCGGATAAATTTAACATACCAGACTACATCTTAGATATAAATGAATACAAAAATGACGAACTGACATTTTGGAACAAGGTTCCCTCAAATATTGCCACCCTAAAAGAACGAAAAGCAATATATCTGACAAAATCATACAAATTAACAAAAGATGTCATTGTATTGCTTAGTTCATTAGACTACATAGAAATTTTGAGTGAAACAAACAATTATATGTTGGAACGAGCAATACTTGTAAACGATTGTCCTAACGCACCCAAATGGTACATTAAGAAACAAACGGCAAAGTTCAATAAAGCCCTAAATAAAAATTTCCCCAAAATTGTGGTCAAGCAATATACTCAATCTGAGTTTAAAAAACAAATTTCCAATTTAAATTCAGCAATGATGTTTGTTCCTCAAAGCAAGACATGGTGGAAATATTATGCTTCGCCTAACGTATCATTTTGGATAGACGCTGAAGATAATCCAGATATAGATAACCTAGGACCAATGGACTTCCAAGCTTTTTGTAAAGATATTGCAAATTTTGCACAAACAGCACCAGATTTACAAGCTTCGCAAAATTTCTTTCATCTTTATAAAAGAAAGAAATTCATCTGTCTCAATAAATTTATTTATTGGCTACGCCAATAGCATCATCAAAAGAACACCATAAATATGGTGTTCTTTTTTTATGCCTCTTGCCTTATAAAAAAAAATCTGCTACTAATTACAAAAAAATAACGACAAGAGGAAAACATGGAACAACATACTATTCACATTGGTAATTTTGAACTAGGCAACAAACTCCCTTTGTCATTAATTGCGGGACCTTGCCAAATTCAAAGTAAAGAACATGCCGTTGAACTCGCCGGCAAATTAGTCGAGCTGACAAAAAAATTAGGGATTAACTACATTTTCAAGGCCTCTTTTGACAAAGCCAACCGTACTTCAATTAATGGTGCTCGCGGTGTCGGAATAGAAGAGGGCATTCGCACTTTTGATGAAATCAAAAAGCTCTACGGTTGTCCGATAGTAACCGACATTCACGAAAGAGAACAATGTGCAATTGTAGCCCCACATGTTGATATGTTGCAAATTCCGGCGTTTTTGTGTCGCCAAACTGATTTGGTTGTTGCCGCCGCCAAAACAGGAAAAGTCATTAACATCAAAAAAGGACAATTTTTAGCCCCATGGGATATGAAAAACATTGTTAAAAAATCAGTAGATTCCGGGAATAACAATGTTTGTATTACTGAAAGAGGAACCAGTTTTGGTTATAATACTTTGGTAACCGACATGCGTGGGCTTCCGCAAATAGCAAGAGATACCGGATGCCCGATTATCTTTGATGCGACCCACTCAGTTCAACAACCAGGGGGAATGGGCAGTAGTTCTGGAGGACAAGGGGAGTTTGCTCCGGTTTTGGCCAGAGCAGCCGTTGCCGTCGGTGTTGCCGCTGTCTTTATTGAAACACACGAAGACCCGTCAAAATCTCCGAGTGATGGTCCCAATATGATACCGCTACACGATATGGAAAAGGTCATCTCTGATTTGATGGCATACGATGCCGTTACCAAAGCGCGTATCCAAGACTATTAGGATGCAGTTTCAAGACGAAGGATATATCATTGACCAAAGAAAGCACGGTGAGAAATCTCTAATTCTCACCGTGTTAACACGTCAACACGGGAAAATTATCGGCTATGTTAAGAATTGCCTAAACAAAAAGAGCTTAGGAATTTATCAACTTGGCAATCGTGTTTCCATAGATGCCTACACCCGCATAGAAGAAAACATGTGGAGCTTCCGCGTAGAGTTATGCGAACCAACAGCTATTAATTTTATAAGTGATTTTAATAAGTTATCTGCACTATCTTCATTTTGTACATTAACGAAAGACACTCTTCCTCAAGAAGACAATTTAGAAAGATTTTATTACTATATTGAGAGTTTTTTTAGCCTGATTAATGATGAAAATTGGCTCGCTCATTATGCTTATTTTGAGTTTTATCTGCTGGAATATTTAGGGATAGGACTTGATTTAAGCGAATGTTCGGCAACCGGCACCAAAGAAAACTTACGCTATGTATCGCCCAAAACAGGTAAAGCTGTCTGCGCCCAAGCGGGAGCCCCCTACAAAGATAGGCTTTTTGCATATCCGGAATTTATAATAAAACAAAACTATACCCCGACACCAAAAGAAATATATGAATTGCTGCGAATGACCGAGTTTTTCCTAAGAAAAAATTTTTTTCAAACACACGGCTTGAAATTCCCCGAAAACCGTGCTACTTTGCTCTCAACTTTAAGACTATCAAGCGATTAGGGTAAGATTCAATGCAAGATAACACCGCAACCGAAGAAAAAATCAGAGACGTCCATTTGGCAGAAGAACTAAGCAGCCGCTATTTGTCTTATGCAATGTCCACCATTGTATCCCGTTCTCTGCCGGACGTCCGCGACGGATTAAAACCGGTACACCGTCGTTTGCTTTACGCCATGCGCCAACTTCACCTTGACCCAAAATCTGGGTTTAAGAAATGCGCCCGCGTTGTCGGCGATGTAATTGGTAAATATCACCCACACGGCGATAGTGCCGTTTATGGCGCCATGGTAAGACTAGCTCAAGACTTTTCGGTTCGTTATCCCTTGGTTGACGGGCAGGGCAACTTTGGCAACATTGACGGAGACGGTGCCGCCGCCATGCGTTATACCGAAGCCAGATTAACCGAATTTGCCATGGCTTTGATGGAAGGCTTAAATGACAATGCTGTTGATTTTAGAGAGACTTATGACGGGGAAGAAAGCGAACCTGTCGTCATGCCTTCCATGGTACCGAATTTGCTTTGTAACGGTTCCACCGGTATTGCCGTTGGTATGGCGACCAATATTCCGCCACACAATTTGAGCGAAGTCTGTGATGCTCTTTTATATTTGATAGAAAAGCCCGATTGTGAGATTGAGCCACTCGTTCGCCGCATCAAAGGTCCTGATTTTCCGACCGGTGGTGTCATCATTGATAGTTTTGATACTATTTTGAATAACTATACCCAAGGCAAGGGCTATTTTCGCATTCGCGCCAAGTGGGAGACGGAAGATTTAGGCAAGGGACAATATCAAATCATTATTAAAGAAATTCCTTATCAGGTTATCAAATCTAAACTGATAGAGAAAATTGCTCAGCTTCTAAATGACAAGAAATTACCGATGCTTAACGATGTCCGCGATGAATCCACCCACGACGTCCGCATTGTCTTAGAACCCAAGAACCGCAGCGTTGACGCTAATTTGCTTATGGAACACTTGTTCAAGCAAACTGAGCTTGAAGTTCGTTTCAGTATGAATATGAACGTTTTGGATTCCGACGGTGTTCCTCGGGTTATGTCCATAAAAGAGGTTTTGCGTGAATTTCTAAATCACCGCCACATTGTTTTGCAACGCCGCGTAAAATTTAGATTAGATAAGATTAACGCTCGTCTTGAAATATTATCCGGGTATCTGATTGCTTATCTGAATTTGGACGAAATCATCCGCATTATTCGCGAAGAAGATGACGCCAAACAAGTAATGATGAAAGAATTCCAATTGACCGAAAACCAAGCCGAAGCAATTTTGAATATGAAATTGCGCAGCCTCCGTAAGCTGGAAGAAGCCGAAATCAGAAGAGAATATGATGAATTGGAAGAAGAAAAAGGCCAACTGGAACTTTTGCTGAGTGATGAGGGCAAACGCTGGGAGGCACTGGCAGAAGAAATCAAGTTCATCCGCGAAAAATTCGGCAAAAAAACAGCTTTGGGTAAACGCCGCACCGAATTTAGCGAAGTATCGGAAGACATAGAAGTTCCGGTTGAAATTTTGGTCGAAAAAGAACCGATTACCGTAATTCTCTCCCAAAAAGGCTGGATACGTTGCGTTAAAGGACATGTCAATCTGCAAGATGACTTCAAGTTCAAAGATGACGATGCTTTGCAATGCGCAATTCATGCTCAAACCACAGATAAAATCATCTTATTTGATACATCTGGCAAATTCTTCAATATTTCGGGTAGCGAGATTCCAAGTGGTCGTGGCTTTGGACAACCGCTCCGCTTAATGGTCGATTTAGGTATAAATGATAACATTTGCGAAATGTTTGTCTTTGAACCCAAAGCAACTTATGTCATTGCTTCCAATATGGGTAAAGGCTTTGTTGTTGATGAAAATCACCTCATAGCCCAAACCCGTAACGGTCGCAAAATTATGAATTTGGCAGAAGGAGAAAAGGCCGTATTCTGTCGCAAAATTACCGGAGATATGATTGCAGTCGTCGGCGACAACCGCAAACTCCTTATCTTTAAGATTGAAGAGATTCCGACCATGGCACGCGGGCGAGGGGTTACTTTGCAAAAATACAAAGACGGCGGCCTATCTGATATGCAAATTTTCAATGAAGCTGATGGCTTTACTTTTGAAAAGAACAGTTGCACCAAGACCGAAACCGAATTGCTCACTTGGCTGGGCCATCGTGGACAAGTCGGCAAACTCGTTCCGTTTGGCTTTTTGAAAACCAATAAGTTTTTCAAATAGACTAATTATAGACGAAACTCATTTACTTAATCTTAATTTTCTGTTATTATAAAAGAAAAAAACAATAAGGTTAAGCAAATGGACGAATATACAGGTTTTGGAAAACGCGACCTCAAC
This sequence comes from uncultured Pseudomonadota bacterium, assembly GCA_949295995.1. Lineage (GTDB taxonomy): Bacteria > Pseudomonadota > Alphaproteobacteria > RF32 > CAG-239 > Scatocola. The sequence continues at coordinate 21,756 of CASFNK010000042.1, read as the reverse complement.
GCAGAACATCACTGGCAAAATATTGAAGCAACAGGCGTGCTCAAAAATCACCGCCGCAAGCTTGTAATTTTCCCGGGCGATGGAACGGATACCGACCGAGCAGCCAATGGTTTTGCCAAAATAATTGATAGCATTTTCCCAGAAAATGAAAAGCCTGAAATATATTCTCTGGTCTATAGAGACAACAATTCTTGTTACGCACATCGTCTTTATACGCAAGCAGCAACCAATCACCTAAATGACGCACGTTATCCTTTAGGAAGGGCTCCTCAACCTTATTTGGACACATTTTATCAAGAGCAAATTCTCCCACTTATTTCACAAAAAAATGGCAAAGAAAGAATCACTTTAGAGGAGGCGGCTCAATATCTCCGCGCCACCACAATCGGAACACACTGTCATGGCAGCACTGTTTTGTTGGATATTGAAAATAAGCTCAAACAATTTATGCAAGAATTGGGTTATTCCAAATCCGAGCAAGCCTTTTTGCTCAAGCAAATTGTCAGCATTAATTTTTGCTCTTCCATGCCTTTGGAACAAACCCAAACCTCTGCTTTACACATTATTTCTCAAGCCGACGGACAAGCTGTTGCCAACTGGCGTTTTGGAAGTCTCAATCATTTTATTCAAACTCAAAATCTCGCCCGTAATGAAACTGCTTTATTTAACACTTCAGATAATGAGAAATGCTTGGTTTTGCGTAATATTTATGATTTAGGAATTGATGAAATAGACGGAGCCTCTCCTGATGAACATTTAGGACGTATTTATCTTCAAACCGACATCAATTCCCAGTACCGCACTCCTGAATCAACCAAAACATTGCAATTTGTTCATCAAACCATGCGAGCCATGATTTCAGCACCTGTTTCGGAAAATATGTGGCAATATATGCCGCAAACAGATAATCGCAAAGTTTATGAAAATTCAGGCAAAAAATATTATCAAAAATTCCAAAAGCGCCGCCAACTCATTAACCAAGCCGAAGAAAAGCTCTGGCAAGTCCTAAATTCCGGTCATCAACTGGACCTTACCAAATTGCCAATGGCGCCTCTGTTCCTCCGGCGTGATAACCAAGGCAAAACACCTTTTGAACAACTTATTCAAAACGGCAATGTTGAAGAAATCAAGCAAATCTATAAATCAATTAAGGCTTATGAAAAGAAAGAACATGATGCTCTTCTGCCGGCGCGTCTGCTGAATAAAACAATTGAATATGCCGCCCTCAACAAGCGTTTTGACATAGCCAATTGTTTTGTTGAAAAAGGCGCCGCCTCTCTTCCCCTCCAACTCCATGCCGACAAGATTGCCGCAGATGATATTCCGGCAATGCTCCCCATTTTGGAAAAACTCCAAACTGGTGGACAAATAACTTATACACTATTGCCTATCTATGCCAAGAGTTTTGAAATTACCAATTTATTGCAAAGAAGACAGACACAACAACGCTTGAAAAACCTTGTGTTTTTAGATAAGACTTCTGTGCATGAAAATGCTTCACTCTATCAATTTTGCGAAAAATTTGAAGCCCCTGTCAAACAAGAAATACAAAAAGAATTTATAAATAAAATTTCTGAGAAATTAGCAAAAACAAAAGACGCACATGATATTGTAGATTTAGAAAAAGCAAGACAAGCAACCGATGCAAGCCATAATCTGTATGAAGGATTAAGCAAAGAGGCTAAAATACGTCTGGAACAACTCAGCCACAAAATTATAAAACAAAAACTAAATGAATGTGCAAGGGAAGCCGTAACGCGCGGACACAAGGCAGATTTTCCGATAACATTATTCTACTGCCGCAATCAAACACCGGAGTAAAAGCAAGCCTTTGACGAGCTCATAACCAAATTAAACCAAGCATACCTTGATAACCCCTCACAAAGGACGCAACTCATAGAGCAAATGAAAGATGAAATGATTAAAAGAAATCCATCTATCTTCAAAGAAGAACTCAAAAAACAAAACCAGCCTTTGCCAAAGGATGTAAATATTCATGACTGAAATTTTATTTGAATTCACAAGACAAGGAAACCTCATTAAAGTAACCGCCATTGAACCTGAAACATTAACCGAAGTTTCAGTTGTTGTGCCTGCAACACTATCCGAAGAACAAATGAAATTTCAAGCTCTTAACAGACTTAAATATGTTTTGCAAAAGAAAGAACAAGGTTAAAGAAGCAGCTCTCCTGTGGATAAGTGTTTAAGTCGAGGTTTAGTGTTTCCAAATAAAAAAAACTTGGTATAATTGCCCCAGTTTATAAACTCTTATTAAGATTCACCTGGGGAAACTGAAATGTCAGAACCAAACGCTAATCAGACCAAAAGCAACAATGCTTTACCTAACTTCATGTCCGACAACAATAAAGTTACTTATATTGAAGAAAACGAGACACCAAGCTGGTTTGCCAACAACCTTCATCGTCTGATGATATGGATTAGCGTCATCTGGTTTGGCATTGTCATTATTTACATCAGCCAATTTTTTGGTTGGTCAAACCTATTCTTAATGATGCCCGATGAGTTTGGAGCATTTTTGGCAGGTGTTACTTTACCGTTAGCCATTATTTGGGTTGTCATGGCCTATATTGACCGCGGCACCAATTTTAAGAATGAAGCTCGCTTTTTAAGAGCTTACCTCAATCAATTGGTTTATCCTGAAGATGGGGGAGCCGACACGGCCAAAGCCATGACCGACGCACTCCGTGCCCAAACTTTAGAATTGCAACAAGCCACTAAAGAAGCCACCATTCAAACCGCCAAAATCAAAGAAGAATTAGGAGCACACGTCGCAGATTTTGCTAAATTGGTTAGCATTTTAGATAATTATTCCAGCAAGACCATGGGAGAATTGACAGCCGGTGTCAAAACTTTGACCACAAGTTTTGATTATATTAATGAAAAGACACAAGCTGCGACTGCAGAATTTCAGAAAAAAACAGAAAATTTTACTAATATCACCGAGGAAATTCAGCATAATGCGCAAAATCTGCTAAATAATTTATTACCCGTAATCAATGAAGTAAAAGATTCCGCTGCATTATTACAGAATATTTTTAATGATAACAATTCCAAAATTTTGCGCACCAACGAAATTGTAGTTACCAGCAGCAATAAATTAAGTAAAGATATGGAATTAATCAGTGCGTTGGTAGCCAATCAAGGACAGAAGTTAGAACAGATTTCTGCTCAAGCACTTGAAAATTGTCAAAATATCTATAAAGATCTTGGAACCGGAACGACCCAAATTGATAATATTTTACATTTACAAAGCCAAATTGTTTTGGAACATCTTAATAAATTAGAAAACACAGCATCAGAAATCGCCGATAAATTTAATACCTTTAGTGAAAACGTTGGCATGGAGGTTGATAATGTCATAGCCCGCGCCAGCGGCATAGAAGAAACGATTGGCGTCCAAGTTCGCGAACTAGGAGGTATTTCCGATACAATTGCCGCACAGATGCAAGCTGCCGAAGAAAGCATTCAAGAAGGCATTAACCATTTATCTAACGCCACATCCAATGCCACAACTGAAATTCAAAATGTTTCTGATTTACTTACTCAAAAAGCGCAAAACATCAACAATACCAGTGCAGACATTGTTTCCCGCACCGACGCGGTTGTTGCCCATATTGAGGATAAAAACAATAATTTACAACAAATTGCCGAAACAATCCAAAACACACTTAACTCTTTAGGTAATACAATTGCCGAACGTTCTGATAATCTTCGCAATCAAACCGATTTAGCTTTATTACAGCTAGGTGAAGTTGGCGAGATGATGAAAAAGCAATCTGACAATCTTGCTGAATCTTCTTCTATTGTTGTTACACAAAGCAAAATTTCCGAAGCTGCTCTTGCCCAGCAACAACGCCACATCAGCGGTTCTGTTACCAAGATTGAGGAGACCAAGGGTGAACTAAAGCGTCAAATTGATGAACTAATAAAAACAGCAAACATCATTGACGGAGAGGCCTCAGCTTCCGTTAAACGCCTCAAAGAGCAAATGGATATCATTTTACACACCTCTGAAGAGGTCATAAAACGTACGAATACGATTAATGATACCTTACAAGAACAATCCCAAACCTTTGAACAATCAACGGATAAAACACTTCAAAAAGCAATGGAAATGGAAGATATCCTCAATAATCAGCATGAGAAATTCGATACACTTTCTCAGGCTATTGTTTCCTGCACTCAAGATATTTCCAAAACACTGGACACTCATGCGGAACGTATTGACACAGCAATTGATAAATCCACCCAAGCACATAATCAATTAGTATCTTCTTTTGAGGAACAATCCGGCGTATTGAATTCCGTTGCCGAAAACACCGTTAAAAGTGTTACGGATGTGGTTCAAGCCTTGGATGAAAAAGCCGAAACCATTAATTTGTTGTTCAAACATCAAGAAAATGAGTTCTTTGATATTTGCGACCGCATAGCCGAAAACACTACCAATATCGGCACATCTTTGAAAAAACAAGTTGCTACAATTGAGCAAAGTGCCGACAGAGTCTTTTCACGCATGGCAATGCTTGAAGAAGATGTCAACAAAAGAGCTGAAACTGTGGTTTCAAGCTCAACGCAATCTATGGATAGGTTAGGCGAAATAAATGATGCCATCACCAAACAAAATCAAGAGGTGGAACAAATCATTAAGCAAATGGCTGAACGTCTCAATGTCGTTTACCAAGACTTCAGAGAAAATGTCAACCGCTTTGAAGGCATTGTCAAAGATGTCCGCGAAGAAGCCACATCAGCATCTGAAAACATCTTAAACAACTGCGGACGCCTCAAAGATGCAAATGAAAACTTTGCGGAAAGCTCTAAATCTGTTTCAGCCCTCATGGATGGACATATCAAGAAACTAGATGAATCTTTACTCAAAGTTCGCGCCCAAACAGATAGTATTCAAGAAAGTTTTGCCCATCAACAAGAAAGCCTGACCGACGTTGTCAATGTGGTTTCGACCCAAACACGTTTAGGCGAGGCTTCTCTGGCGCAACAATATAAGTATCTCTCAGATGCAGCCGACAGTGTTGCACAGAAGATGAATGAAATTAATGCGCGTTTCAAAGACGGAACAGATAAAGTCTTTGAAAATGCAGAAAAGATAGCCTATGAAGTAGATGTTTTGGGAGATAGACTCATCAAAACCGGAGAAGACATCGCCAAATCATCAAAACAATCCATTAAGAATATAGAACAAGCCAATATGGCCTTAGATCAAACTTCTGAAGACTTTAGTTCGGTTATCTCCAAATCCCAAGAAAAAATCGGCTCGGTTATGCAAGATTATGAAAAATACATTGCCGGCTTTAACACAATAACAGCCGAAGCCAGCACTGGTGTTATGGAAATCAGCGGTTTGATTAACCAACAAAGTGATAAGATGATTAAGATATCCGAAGACACCAAACAATTGGTTGATGCTTTCAATGTTGTCTTAAACGATACATCGATGCAGTTGTCTAAACGTGCCAATAACGCTTATGATAAGGTAAAAGGCTTGGGAGAGAACTTAAAAACCTTAAGTCATCAGTTAGAAGAAGCCACCTCCATGAGTGCCAAACACTTTGAAAATTCAGGAGACAAGTTACGCGCCACGATTGGTGAAATTTCCGCCAATGCCGAACGTATTTCTAACGAGATTCGCTCCTCAGGTGAAGTCTTCTTAAAACAATCCGGAGTTTTGATTGCCGCCACTGAAGATACCCTACACAAAGTAGGCGAGGTTATGAATACGCTTGATAAGAATGCCAATGAGTTTAACCGCCGCGGAACGGAAGCACTGCAAAACACGGCGGCCTTTAGCGAACTCTATGATAAGCAAATGAAGATTTTAACGGATACCTCTTCAAAAGCCGAAAAAGAAATAAAAGAGCTTGAAAAGCGTTATCAAGGGATGAAAACCGATACATTCCTCAAAGATGCCTCTGCCATTTTAGAAAAGATGGAGACTATTTCGGTTGACATCAATCGAATTTTCAACCCCACGGCTGAAGAAGAAATCTGGAAGAAATACTACAACGGCGACACCTCAGCTTTTATCCGTTATTTGGCTAAAGCAATGACCAAAAATCAGGTACTGGCTATTCGCAAAGAGTTTGAGGAAAATCTTGAATTCCGCGCTTTAGTTACCAAATATCTCTCTGACTTTGAAACTTTAATCACCAAAGCGCGTAGTAATGAACGCTCTGGTATCTTACTCTCAGTAATCTCTGGAGCCGATGTTGGTAAACTTTACTATATTTTGGCCAAATCTTTGGATAAACTCAACTAAGGATTAAGGAATGTCAATTAACGGGCTCGGAGCCACATATTCTGCCCTCAACGGTTTAACTGAACAAATAGCGCAATCGGTTAGAAACATCAAAGCGCAATCGGTTAAGCTACCTGAATATTCAGCACCGCAAAACACCGCACAATCAGCAGACGATACACAAACTTTTACGCTAAATAGTTATGCCGTCAGCTATTTGAGCCCCAATTCGCTTTATTCCATACACAAAATAGCCGCCGAACAAGCGGAAGATTTACCAAATCGGCAACAAAAACAGGTATTATCCAACTCAGATGGGCAAGAAAATACACATCAAATAGAAGAGGGGGCTCTCTCTGGTATTAGCTTTAGTGAAGAACTTGAACAAATTTTTTCATCTGCCGATTATGCTAAAGTTTCTGCCATCTATCGCCAAAACTTTGTAGTAAACGCACCGGATGTTTCTTTATTGTTTCAAGGCACGCCGATAGCGGAAAATCCCGCCCAATATGCCTCAGATGCCTACCAACAAGCCTCACGGCTCACCCAAACCGAAGAGCCGACCATTGAGCTAATGCATAAAAACAACCAACAATTTGATTATAAGATATGAGACAATTAGGTTTTAAGAGTAACATATTCCTAGCCCCGATGGCAGGCATTACCGACAAGCCGATGAGAAACCTTGTTGCCTCATTTGGGAACGGCAACTTAGTCTCGGAAATGGTTGCGATTAATGCCATCCAACGTAAAAATCCCAAGAGTTACAAAATTGCCGATGTCCGCGATGAAAACTATCCGGTAACAGTGCAATTAGTCGGCGGAGACCCGCAACTATTCGGGGATGTAGTCCAACTTATTGAAGAATTAGGAGCTTATAGCATCGACATCAACATGGGCTGCCCCGTCAAAAAAATCATTAATAACAGCGCTGGTTCAGCATTAATGAAAGACATTGAGAAAGCCTCGCAAATAATTGAAACAGTTAAGAAAAATACCAAGTTAAATGTAAGTGTAAAATTTCGCAAAGGCTGGGATCATCAACATGTCAATGCCATCGAATTTGCCAGTATGTGTGAAAACAGCGGAGCTTCATTTATCACGGTTCACGGCCGAACACGCAGTGATTTTTATTCAGGCAGGGCAGACTGGGATATAATTGCCGCCGTTAAACAAGCTGTCAAAATTCCCGTTATCGGCAACGGTGATGTTACAACGCCGCAAAGAGCTAAAGAAATGCTCGACTATACTAAAGTTGACGGCGTGATGATTGGGCGGGCAGCACTTGGAGCTCCTTGGCTTATATCTCAAACAGACACTTATATCAATCAAGGCATTGAGCCGACACCGCCAACGCCTGAAGAGATTAAAAACGTATTACTCGTACATTTAGACGCCTTAATAGCTTATTACGGTGAAAAGTTAGCACTACCATTGTCGCGCAAATATGCCGGTTGGTATAGTCGAGGACTAAGGGATGCCAAACGGTTTCGTGAAACCTATAATAAAATTAATGATTTAACAACCGCCAGAGCCGAAATTGAGAAATATTTTGCCTCTTGCGAACCATTATCAGAGGAAGAAGCATGAAAATCATCGTCTGCGGAGCCGGCAGTGTCGGCAGGAGTATAGTAGGGTACTTAATCCAAGGTAACAATGATATCGTTGTTATAGACAAAGAGCCTAAAGCCTTAGATGCCATTTCCAAAGAATTTGATATTCAACCGGTATTAGGCGAAGCTGGTCATCCGGATGTATTGGAAAAGGCAGGAGCCTCCAAGTCTGATATGCTGATTGCCGTAACCGATAGTGATGAAGTCAATATGATAGCTTGTGAAGCAGCGGCGGCTTTATTTAATATCCCCAAAAAAATAGCCCGCATAGATTCGCAAGATTATCTCAACCCGCTTTGGAGTACACTTTTCAATGAACAGAACATTCCCGTTGACTTGGTCATTTCCCCCGAAATGGCAATCAGTAAGGCTATATTGGCTTTGCTGAAAGTACCTGGAGCATCAGAAGCAATCTCTTTGCTGGATAAAAGGGTAAAACTTCTGGCTTTCCGTTGTGATGCTCAAACCCCATTACTAAAAACGCCCTTATCACATCTAAACCTTGTTGCTCCGGACTTAAATATCAACATCATCAACATCGTCCGCAACGGACACAGCTTTATTCCACAGCAAGAAGATTTTATTATGCCGGGCGACACGGTTTATTTTCTGGTAAAAAATGAGGACATCCCGCAAGCAATCCACGATTTTGGAATGGAAAGGAGTTCAATTGAAAAAGTTATCGTCTTTGGTAGTAATCTGATAACCTTATACTTAGGTAAGGGCTTAGAGCAAGATGACAACATCATCAGCCGTACGATAGTTGACGATAACGACCAAGGGACACAGCGTCTTGCAGATGAGCTCAACAAAACGGTTATTATCAATGGAGAAATGATGAGCGACGTTATTTTAACCGAAGCCGGCATTGAGACAGCCGACGCGACAATAGCGGTAACGCCTCGAGATAAAGACAACTTGCTTGTGTCCATGCTCTCACAAAAACGCGGTGTGTTGAATACCTTAGCTCTGGTAAACTCCCGCTCGTATGATAATTTGATAGACAATATCGGAGATAACATCTTAATAGATCGCTCATCAGTAACAATTTCAGAGATTTTGCAAGAATTGCGCAAAGCACGCATAAAAGACGCTTATTCTCTGGGACGAGGCTTTGGTGAAGTCTGGGAAATAAGTCTTGACGAGACCAGCATGCACGTTGGACGCAAGATAGGGGAATTAGAACTACCGCAAGCCAGTCAAATTTGCGCATTAAGGCATGAAGACGAAATTAGTTTTCCCAATGCCAATACAACCTTGTCAGCCGGAGATACCCTAATTCTTTATGTCAGTACTAAAGCCATCAAAAAAGCCGAACGCTTATTTGCAATCTGACTTATCCCCTTGAGTTAAAGGATACTTTACTAAATCAAAAAAATGAGTTTATATAAACAAGAATAAACAACTAATAAGAAGGATAAAACAATGTCTCAAGAAACCCAAGATGTTCAAAGCGATTTTTTAAACGACTTACGCAAGAACAAAGTTTCGGTTACCGTATTTTTAGTAAACGGCGTAAAACTCCAAGGTATCATCACTTGGTTTGATAATTTTTCACTGTTACTCCGCCGAGACGGCCACACCCAATTAATCTATAAGCATGCCGTATCCACCATTATGCCGAGCACTCCGGTTGACATCAAAATAGATGAAGAATAAATTCGGACTTGAAAATCACAAAGATAAAAGAACCAAAGCCGCAGTTATCTTCCCGAGCCTTACCAATTCGACAATTCGCTTGTCGCCCGAAGCGAGATTAAAGGAAGCCTGCGGCTTAGCTTCAGCCATAAACTTAGAGGTTTGCTTTTCTGAAATTGTCAAATTAAGGGAAATCAAGCCCTCAACCTTTATTGGACAGGGTTATTTGGAAAAACTTCTTCCGATAATACAATCTCAAGAAATTGAGCTTTTAATAATAGATACATCCCTCAGCCCGATACAACAACGCAATTTAGAGAAAAAGCTCAACATCAAAGTCATTGACCGCACGGCTTTAATTTTAGAAATTTTTGGCGAAAGAGCAAATACGAAAGAGGGAAAACTTCAAGTAGAGCTTGCACATCTGAATTATCAAAGATCACGTTTGGTTCGGAGTTGGACGCACCTGGAACGCCAACGCGGTGGTGCCGGATTTTTAGGTGGCCCCGGAGAAACTCAAATTGAGTTAGACCGTCGAATAATTGACGACAAGATCCTCAAAATTGAAAAAGAATTAGCCAAAGTCAAACAAACCCGCTCTCTGCAAAGAAATTCAAGACAAAAAGTTCCTTATCCGGTGATAGCTTTGGTTGGATATACCAATGCCGGCAAATCGAGCCTATTCAACAAACTTTCCAACGCCGATGTTTTTGCGAAAGATTTGCTTTTTGCAACTCTGGATCCTACCATGCGTCGCATTAAACTTCCAAGCGGCAAAGAAGTCATTTTATCTGATACTGTAGGATTTATTTCTGACCTTCCGCATGAACTGATAATGTCTTTTCGCGCCACATTGGAAGAAGTTTTAGCCGCTGATATTGTGGTTCACGTTCGAGATATTGCAGGAACAGACACGATAGAACAAAAGAAAGACGTGTTAGATGTATTACATAATCTTGGCTTAAAAGAAATTGAACATAAAAACAACTACATAGAAGTCTTAAATAAAATTGATTTATTAACTTCCGAAGAAAAAAGCAAAATCAAACAACAAGCTCAAAGAAATAAAAATTCAATTACACTTTCAGCCTTAACGGGCGAGGGAACGCAAGACCTTCTGAATAAAATTGATAAAATTCTCTCTCGAGAAGAACACATTATTGAGTTAAAAATTCCGGTTATGGATGGAAAATTAATATCTTGGATACATTCAAATTCAGAAGTTTTATCAAAAGAAACAAAAGGTTCTAATATTTTCTTCAAGTTAAAGATAAACTCAACCAACCAAGCCCGATTGCAATCCAAACTTTCCCCTAAATCTTGAAAAACAGCAAACATTGATTACATTTTTCTCATTGATAAAATAGGAGAGGAACAATGAGAATGTTAGCTTTGTGTATGTTATTATTAATGGGATGTGCCAGTAGTCAAAACTATGAAGAGCAGCTTCAAAACTGGGTAGGCGTCAGCCAAGAAACCTTGTATGAAAGCTGGGGAATGCCCAATAATGAATTTTACATAGCCCCCGGAGAAAAACAAGTAACTTATGTAAAAATAGATAACGGAGCTGTTGATGACGAAACAGACCCATACCAAGGAGAGGTTGTATATAGCGCAATTGAAACGCCGGATTATGGACCTTCCGATGACCAAAATCAAACCTACTATTGCCAAACAAGTTTCACCATAGTAAATGGCGAAGTAACCGACTATACTTTTAACGGCGATGATTGCGTTGCAAATTAAGTATTTACTTTAATCTAAGCAGATAAAGGCCGGAATAACAATAAATTATTCCTGTTTTATTCTGCGCACATTTTCCAAAACCAAAAACTCATCACGCATTTTTTTCAATGCTGGTAAATTAGGCTTTGGTAAGATAATTTTGCTTAGAAGATAGTTTAAAAACACCTTTGAAAAATAGTGATTTTTTCTGGTCTTTTTATAAAATTTCCAATAAGCGGAAATGGCGCGTTTATTGAGCAACCGCATAGCCCAGACTGGCAGTTTCGGATTATCGGCAATCATATAATAATAAGCCAGGAACCGATCATTATCGAGTTGGATTTTATTTCCTGAAAAATTACCTAATTCTTTTGGCACCAAAACCACATTGGCCGTCATTTTAATTGCACCCAAAGCATGTGGAGCGCAACGCAAAGGAATAGATTCATCTTGAATAAATACTCTCTCATCTGCACCTTTGGCTTCTTTGAGCACCGAAGTTCGGATAAGCTGTCCCATACGGGTAAAACGCCCATGAAGAACCATTTGCAAGGCGTTAGGATTATATTTATAGGTAAAATTCCCCAAATATTCTTTTTCCAATTTTTGGGGCTCTTTGCCGGTTTTGGTAAAACAGCCATAAACCATGTCCGCTTTGTGTTTTTTTGCTAGGGCTAGCATTTTTTCAGTTGAATCCAAAGGAAAAATATCATCAGAATCAAGCATTCTGGTATATTCACCTTGCGCTTCTTTAATTCCTTGATTAATGCGAACACTAATTCCTCTATTTTTTTCATTGGTGATAATCTTCACATTGGGAATGTTTTTCGTCATTTCCCGAATAATATCTACTGATTTATCAGAAGAGACATCATCCACAAAAATAAACTCAGGATTTTTCAAACCGGTTTGGTGGAGCAGGGCGGCTAACACCGATGGTAAATAGTATTCTTTATTATAAACCGTCATCACAAAACTGACATCAATAGGATTCTGAGACATTTTACCCCCTAAATTTTACTTTTCCACTTCCAAACAACTATTGAGAAATGGTCTCCTCTTCAATAAACTGGTCTTCCTCTTCCGGAATATCCTCATTTGCCAGAGGGACTAAAGGTTCGGCACCCGATTGCTCTCCAGCTTCTGTCTGAGCTTTTTCCTCCGGCTGAACTTGCTGACTTTCAGTATTTCCCTGAGACTTAACCTCAATCTCATCAACTTTTTCAACCGTATTCGTAATCACAATCGGCTCATCAGGCTTTGAGGCTTCGACATTTTCTTGCACAACTGTTTCTTCTAATAATACAGGTTGTTGATTTTCACTTCCCGAATTTTGAAGAGCATCTTCAACATTATTTTCCGCTGCATTTTGTTCCATAGTAGGGAGATTAAGCAATGGCTGCGGAGCATTGTTATCTAAATTAGGTAAGAGAGGTTGCGGTGCGTTAGTATCTTGAACTTCCTCAATTTTAGCTTCAGTATCAGAGTTGGAATTTTCAATAACCTGAGCCGGTTCAACAACTTTCTCTAAAGTTTTTTCTTCCACAATTTCGGGCACAATTGGCAATTCATCTTCTTTTTGCAGAAGAGAAGACGCATTTTTATCTTCTGAATTTAGCTTTTCACCCTCATTACTTGTTGGAAGTTGTTCTTTCTTGTCAGATGTATCTTCATCAACTTTACTCTCATTTTCGGCAGCTTTGGCTTCAGCCTTAGCTTCTTCAGCCATTAGAGCTTCTCTTGACAAAGTCTCAGCCGGAACAACATCTTCTTTTTTGGGCAAGCCATCTCGCTCCAACAAACTCTCTTGAGAAAGCAACTTTGATTTATCAATATTTTTATTAACGCATTTCAGCAACCAAACATCATAAATCGGATGCTCAACGGCATTAAGGGCAGGAGACGAAGACATCATCCACCCCTTAAAGATATTAAACAACTTTCCGTCTTTGGTTGTATCTGAGACATCAACAAAAGCATAGTCTTCAGGTGTTTCTTCGGGAGGTGTAGTCTTACAAGCCCGCACTACAATTGAAAAACTACCGAATTTCACTTCCCCGTTCACCGGAACTTCAATTTTGCTGACTCGTCCGGTAATTTTATCCATAGCCTGCAGTTGTGCGGTATTCATTTCAAGCTGATAAGCCTGAGACAAAGCAGGACAAAAGAGTCCGGCAATCACAACTGAGGAGCAAAGCCAATTATTTCTTATCACCATTATCTGTCACCATAAAGATAATTTCGCCGACCATATCTTCCAAAGTCTTAAAATCGCGTGTATTGGCAACGGTATCACCGTTTTGCAACAATTCTTTAGATTTTCCGGGTTCGATTTTAACAAATTTATTACCGACCAAACCATCACCGACAATCGAAACGACGCTGTCTTTAGGAAGTTTTACATCCGGAGCGATACTTAACTTTACGTCAGCCACATAGTCAACAGGGTCTAAAGATTGAGCAATCACCGTACCGACTTTAATACCGTTAATTCTGACATCTGACCCAACGGTTAATCCGCCGACTTTCAAGAATTTGGCATTAATATCATATCCTTTAACCACCTGCAAATCAGAGACCTGATATGCAAAATACAAGAAGAAAGCCGCCACAACAAGAACGACTATACCCATAATAGTTTCAACCGGTTTTTTATTCATAATAAAACTCCTTCATAAGATTTACATATCAAAATCAAAATTTTGTTCAGACGATGCTTTTTCGTCTTTATTTTCTACTTTTTCATTTTTATCACTTGGATTGCGATTAGCTTTTCCGATAGAAATGATTCTATCTAAGAGTTCCTCAATCACCATAGCATCTTGAGTATAAGAGAACTCACCGCCGGGTTGTAAATTATCCAACGACCCGCCTGGTTCAATTTCAATATATTTAGAGCCCAAAATTCCGGAACTGACAATAGAAGCACTGCTATCATCAGGAATTTGTACTCCTTCTTTAATATCCAAAGTCATAATCGCATTAAAATGATCATCTAATCTGGCTCCGACGACTTTGCCTATCGTAACACCGGCCATTCGCACGGCATCTCCAACCAAAAGACCGTCGGTTCTGCCAAATCTGGCATCCAAGGAATAATACGTACCGTTGTCGGCATGTTCAACTTCATTAGCTGTCAATGATTTATAACCGATGAGAGCCAAAATTACCACAGCGACACAAGCTCCGACCTTAAAGGATTGAGTTTCTTCTTTAGTATAAGTATCAGCCACTTCAATCTACTCCATAAAAAATTATTTCTTATATTCATAAATGAAAATAACCGTTTTGTCATTAAACATTTTGAAAAATGAAAATAGTTGTTAAAATTTAAAAAAACTCTGTTAATATAGCACACACGCAAAGAAGATTATTTTGGGATAAAAGATGATAGTAGCCAAGAACATATCAAAAAATTTTGATAACCGCAAAGCGTTGGATAACTTAAATTTTTGCCTCAACAAAGGAGATATTGTTTCTCTTTTGGGACCAAACGGGGCAGGGAAGACCACGCTGTTAAGAATTCTCACCGGATATTTGCCACCCAGTTCCGGCAGTGTGGAAATCTACGGACACAATCCCCAACAAGAACGAGTCGCCGTTCTCTCCAAAATTGGCTATGTACCGGAGAATGCTCCTTTATATCCGGAGATGTCGGTTTATGACTTTCTGAACTTTGCAGGACGTCTCCGTCATCTCAAAGGGCAAGATTTGCAAAAAGCTCTTAAAGAAACAATTGTCAATTTACAGCTACAAACTGTCTTAAACCAAAGGATAGAAACACTCTCTAAAGGTTTCAAGCACCGTGTCGCCATTGCCGCGGCCCTTTTACACAAACCCAAGATTTTAATTTTAGATGAACCCACGGAAGGACTAGACCCTAATCAAAAATTTGAAATGCACAAATTCATCCGTCAATACGGACAACAAAGCATTATTATTATATCAACCCACATATTAGAAGAAGTCGAAGCCATATCCAATCGCGTTCTTCTGCTCCACAAAGGAAAACTGATTCGCGATACCTCACCGCAAGAGCTGAAACTCAGCGGTAATGACTTTGATATTGCCTCGGCTTTTCGCGCCATGACCGGAGAAAATGAAAATGTTGACTGATATTTTAATCATTTTAAAGAAAGAATTCGGCAGTTATTTCCGCACCCCGACGGCTTACATCATCATTGGAGTCTATTTAGTAATCTCAATGTTCTCCACCTTTTACTCAGCCTATTTTTTTATGAATAACAACAGCGGATTAATCTCTTTTTTCAGCTATCAGCCTGAAATTTTGGTCATATTGATTCCGGCACTCACTATGAAACTCTGGGCAGACGAGAGCCGCTCAGGAACAATGGAATTTATTTTAACGCAACCGATTTCCTATAACGCAATCATCCTCGGCAAATTCAGCGCGGCTGTTTTGTTTGGACTTTTGCTTTTGGTGTTAACCAGCCCGTTTATAATTTATGTTTCTTTTTTAAGCGAGCTTGATTGGACAAATATTGCATCGGGCTATATTGGCACACTATTAACCATCATGGTCTTAACATCTATCGGCTGTCTGATTTCTTCATTTAATAACAACGCCGTATTAGCTTACTTATTTTCGGTATTTACAGGCTGGTTGCTTATCTCACTAAACTATGACTTTATTCTTTCACCCTTGTTTAATTTATCTGAGAACATAACCTATAGGCTCAGCCAATCGCTTAATTTCTATCACAATTATCAGGATATGACTCAAGGAGAGCCAGGGGTAGATAATTTGACCTACTTTTTATCTCTAACTATCCTGACATTGTGGTTAAACCGTGTCGCCATTGATTATAAAAAGCAGTAAGGAGCAATCATGACCCATAAGAATAAGAGCTTACCTCTAATTATCTTTATCATGCTGATTGTGGTTATATTCTTAAGCCTCAACATTACTGTTCGCTTACTCACGCCGTCTCTAAAAATTGATATGACAGACAGCGAAAAATACTCACTTTCGCCGGCAAGCAAAAAGATTCTTTTGTCTTTAACCTCTCCGGTACAAATCAAACTATATTTATCAAACGCCTTAGCGCAAGAAAATCCGGCTTACGCCAACTACGCACAATTTGTTACCAGATATTTGAGAAAATATCAGCAAATTGCCGGTGCAGATAAGATAAAAATTGAAATCATTGACCCCAAACCATTTTCTTCAGCCGAAGAAGACGCCAAAAGAGCAGGGATAAAGCCCTTGTCAGACACAAGCGGGCAAAGCAATCTCTACTTTGGCGCAGTCATCTCCAATACTCTGGGTAAATCAGCAGTTATTCCCAACTTCATTGCTGCCCGCAGTGGTTACCTGGAAACCGACATTAGCCGTATTTTAGCAAAAATCAATACCGGCTCACACAAAAACATCGGCTTGGTCAGCCCCCAACTTCCGCTCATCACCCACGCTTATGGACAATCGATACCCAATTGGGCAATTGTTGCACAAATTCAAAACGACTATAATATTGTTGAATTAAGCGACAGAATAGCGCAAATTCCCAACAATATTGATGTACTTCTTGTCATTAATCTAAACAAACTAAGCCCGCTTTTTGCTTACGCATTAGACCAATATGTTTTGCGAGGCGGAAAATTAATTATCATATCTGACATTTTCAGCGAAAAGAAAGCCACAGATAATGGCAAATTAAGTGCCTTAACCGCTAATATAAATTCCTTATTCAAGAACTGGGGGATTACGATTCCGCAAGATAAAATTATAGGAGACAGACAATTAGGAGAATTAACCCAAATTACAACATCAAACGGTCCACAAACCAAGAACTACCCTTATTGGCTATTGCTAAACACGGAACAAATAAATCAAAACAATCCCGCGACACAAGGATTAAGCCAAATCAGAGTTAAGAGTTCAGGCATGATTTTGCCACAAGATGACAATCCGCAAATTAAATTTACGCCGTTACTCACCACCACCTCTCACGCCAATTGGGTAAGTAAAGATTCTTTCACCAAACAAAATCAAGCCGAATTAGAAAACAAATTTCAAGAAGGCAACGAGCAATATATTTTGGCTGCCGAAATTGAAGGAAAATTTCCTTCAGCTTTTTCGGAAAATATCTTAGCAGGAACCCCAAGCGCCAAGAAATTACCGCCATATTTACCATATTCCATAGCTTCTGGAAAAATCATTATTTTGGCTGATAGCGACTTCATTGTTGCCGAAAACTGGGCGGATACGAGTTCCACCCTAAACAATCCGGTTTATGGATTAGCTCCCATTTACGATAATGGCTCTTTATTGATACGTTTTCTGGACTACCTGACCGGAAAAGATGATGTTCTAGGCCTACATAATAGAGAACCGTTAAATATTAAAACTGTCGGGGAAAACATATATACACAAACATTTAATAAATATGCCAACGCCTACAGTCAAGCGCAATTTGAGCTCAATCAAAGACAACTTTTAGCTCAAAACTACGCCAAAGCAACCCAACAAGCCTTTACCCCATTGACAGCGCAACAAATCAAAGAATTAGAAACCAACAAACAACGAATTTTGGATTTACAACAAGAAATCAATAAAATTGCATACCAAATCAAAGAAGAAAACACTCAAAAAATAAGTCAAATAACCGATTACAATATTATTTATATTCCGTTATTAAGTATTTTACTGATTTTACTCATATATCTCATTATACAAAAAAGAGCACAAAAAAGAATAGGGGAGATGTCCAATGAACTTCGCTCAAATTAAATTAGCCGGACTATTGGCAGGCATAAGTACGCTATGCGCCATTAGTGCATTAATATTTGTCCGTCATACCGACAATGCACTTGAAAACGGCAATTTATACATAGCAGAAGAAGTATATACGGATATTGCCGAAATTCAAATATCTACCCCCAGAGGTCAAGTTACACTTCTTCCTGAAGGACATTTGTGGCAAGTAAAAGAAGCCGACTATTACTATGCAGATTTTAACTTAATACATAATTTGTTAAATTCCTTAAAAATTGCACGAATTACCAACAAACAAGAAGCTACGCCGAATCTCATCTCTGAGCTAAGCCTCCTAACTTCGGGAGATGAAAATTCTCAAGCCTCATCACTAAGCATTAAAGATTCCAAAGGACGAGTTGTTGAGCACATTCTTTTGGGAGCATCTACACCCGATAAAGAAGCCACTTTTGCTATGCGCCCAACCGATAAATCAATTTACACCATAAATCAATACATCCACTTTCCCCAAGAACTTATCTCATGGGTTCAGCAGCCAATAACCGCCATCGAAGAAAACAATATCCAGCAACTACGCTTAAACAACAATCAATATAAAAGAAAAGACAAAGGCTATCCTTTCCAAACGCTGCAAGGGAAAGATTTAACGCCATCTGACTTTGCTCAAATTTTGCAAATATTTCAGTACTTTCCGTTTGAAAAAGTAATTTCCGCCCAAAATTTTGACGATACTTTATACCCCAATCGCACCGATATAAAACTGACGGAATTTAACGGACTGATTCGCAATATTGAAATTTTAACCGATAACAATGTTTATTGGCTAAAACAAACTTTTTCGACCACCCCTCTACCAACCAGACGAACCAATGATTATATCAAAAATAACAGCTTTCTCTATGATGGTTGGTATTTTCAAATATCTCCCATTGAAGGAAGGCGCTTATTTACTTACGCCAATGGTTGAGATAGAATAAAATGAAAGAACACTCCTCGAATGAAGACTTATTAAACAAGAGCACAAACTTAATCATCAAAATAGATTCATCGGGGAGAATTTTATATGCAAACCAACCGGCTCTTATTGCATGGCACTTGGAAAACTATATAGGAACACAGCTTATAAAATATCTTGATGTTTTATCTGTGGGAATATTTGACCATGCACTGCACCGAGTTCTGACCGATTGTCAATCTTACCATTTTATTTTAACCGACCACAACCGAATTTACAAAGCCTTTCTTTCACAGCTCCGAGAAGGAAGTTTAAGCCTTTGTTTAGAAGATATTACTTATCAACACCAATTAGAAATAAAGCTTCAAAAGACGAGTCGACGCCTAAATTTTGCCGAAAAAGTAACAAAACTCGGATATTGGGAATTAGAACTTTCCACTAAAAAGCTCTACTGGTCAGCAGAGATGTACCGCATTTTCGGAGAACGAGGAGCAATTATTTCACCAATGCGTAATCTCTTCAAGGAAAGGATGTACCCTGAAGATATTCCTTTTTATAAAGCAAAATTAAAAGAATTACTAAAGACCGAAAAAACGGTTGAAGGAACACTTAGAATTTACAACAAACAACACAAATTGTTGTATTGTACTTTCAAGGCCGGAATCATTTATGAAAATCATCAAAAATTAATTGCCGGAACCCTTCAAGACATCACAAACCATGTAGAAATTCAGCAAGAATTACAAAAAGCGAAAAGAAGAGCCGAAGAATTAAGCGATGCCAAATCTTATTTTTTAGCCCAAGCCAGCCATGACTTAAGACAACCCATGCAGGCTCTGCAGTTGTTTATTTCTTCACTGAAAGAGGAACAACTTACCATCATGCAAAAAATATTGGTTAATAAGATAGAAGATTCGGCAATTAACTTACATACATTGCTGGATAATTTACTCGATATTTCCAAGATTGAAGCCGGTGGCGTTAAATATCAGCCGCAACTTTTTGATATAGGCGAGTTAATCACCAGACTTGCCAAAGAATATGAGGAACTAGCCCTCAAACAACATATTTCCTTCAAATATATTCCGGCCCACAAAAAGATTTATAGCGACCCGATATTGTTGGAACGTTTACTGCGGAATTTATTAAATAATGCATTCAAATACACCCGCAATAAAGTTTTGCTCGGCGTAAAAAATGCTAAAGAAAGCATAATGATAAAAATAATAGATAATGGCTGTGGAATTTCCGCCAAAGAGCAAGAAAAAATTTTTGAAGATTTTTACCAAAGTCCGCAACAACCTGTTTGTCGCATACAAGGCGTAGGCCTGGGTTTAGGCATCGTAAAAAGAATAGCCAGACTACTAAAGACTAAAATTCACATTTTTAGCCAAACAGGGAAGGGAAGTTGCTTTTATTTTTCACTACACAAATAAGATTATTCTCTGACGGCATAAGCTCTGGTAATTAAATTTTCCAAATCATCATAGTGTTTTTGACTAATAAGGCGCATACACTCTGCACGATGATATTCTTCATCTCCATACCCAGATTGAGCTTTTTCCCAATAAGCACAATAACTGTTGCGATACTCTTGCCAAGCTTTGAATTGGTCATTAAGAGCTGTTCTACCGCTATTAAGGCGATTAAAATGAGGATCTCGAGCTAATTTTGCGTAAGTATTATTAATCTCACGCATCAAACGTCTGGTTTCATCTTGTTGACAAACGACTTGTTTTCTCCAATCACCTTTGGAGCGGTTAATGCACAAACCATAGTCAGAAGCCTGAACACTTTGAGCACCCATTAATAAAGCAAAAGTAAAAGCAACAAGATTTTTTCTCATAATACCCTCATAAATTAAATAGCATTTTCTTTGTAAATATTCACAATATTTTCTAAATCATCCAAGAAACGTTTATTCATATCAAGATTGCATTTAGATGTCTGCAAAATAGAAATGGTACCCAATCCTTGAGTATAAGTATAGCCATACAAATCACAATATTGATTACGTAACGTTTCCCAATTAGTCAACAGAGCCTTAAAATTCTTTTTTGAAGGATCCCAATTATTAAAATAGCGGGTTGCAGCAATCGAGTTCATTTTTTTTCTGATTTCACCCATAATACGAGTAGCTTCATCATCATTACATTTAGCCATTTCTTTATCGCTCATATAATTTTTATCCAAGCATTCTTGATACAAATCTGCTTGAGCAGAAGAGGCGAATAGAGCCAGAGAAGAAACAACCAAGCACCCCAAATTTTTTTTAATCATGAAAAAAATCCTTTCAATATTTGCAAACAAGAAAAATAAATAATTATGATTAAAGTAACATATACATTATTAAAGGATTATTAAGAGCACGAGAAAGATATTTTATATAAACTAAAAAAAACACTTGCAAAAAAGAGAAGAGGGGTTTATATTCCGGCATAGTTTACGGGTGCGTAGCTCAGTTGGTAGAGCAACTGACTCTTAATCAGTGGGTCTGGGGTTCGAACCCCCACGCGCCTACCAATAAAAGGAGGTCTCATTTTGAGACCTTTTTTTGTTGGTTAAGGCAAAGTTGGGTTCGAAGCCCAGAGGACTGGGGTTTGACTACAAGCGAAAGCGATACGGGGGTATCGCGGTGAGCTTTAGCTCATGAGCGCCCGTGCAACTCAAGCTGAAAGCGCAGAGTAACCCCCACGCGCCTACCAATAAAAGGAGGTCTCATTTTGAGACCTTTTTTTGTTGGTTAAGGCAAAGTTGGGTTCGAAGCCCAGAGGACTGGGGTTTGACTACAAGCGAAAGCGATACGGGGGTATCGCGG
>CASFNK010000041.1 GCA_949295995.1 uncultured Pseudomonadota bacterium | reverse complement strand
TTCATCACGAGCTTGGTTGGCAATAGCTTTAGCTTGGTCAACAAATTCCGTGATTGAAGTAATGGCCTCATCGGCAGCTTTAATGGTGGAAATACCTTGCCCCATTGAATCCAACAATGAGCTCAAGTCGCTCGCACGGTTAGTTAAAGATTGAGCGGTATAATATGATGAAGGGTTATCCAACGCAGAGTTTACTTTTTTACCCGTAGAAAGTCTTTCTTGAGTAATATCCATCAAGCTCTGAGTGTTTTGCAAGCTCAGCAAATTTGAACGCATACTTGCTGTTAATGATATATCTGACATGACTTTTCTCCATATACTGTGGAACCAATTGTTATTGTGCACACCTTACTGGTGATACAGTATTTAATGTAACACATTTTAGACACTTTGACAATGCCTTATTTTTATAATACTTTATACTTATAAATTTTTAGTTAAAAAAAGCCGGTATTTTATAACCGGCTTTCTATTTTTAATCTTCCAACTGCAAGGTCTTTCCAAACAGCTCTTTTTCCTTTTTAACCAATTTATCGGCATTCTTTATAGCCGCATAAAAGTCATTATTTAAGACACAATCACTTATGGCCGCAATGTATGGTATTAAGCTCGGCGCTGCATTTTGCAAATCTCTTACATACTCCAAATACATTTTTTGCAACGGCGTCGCGTCTTTTGCCAAATACATCTGCTGTACAATAAAATACACTCTTTTACTCGGCGTATTCGCCTCCGACTCGCGCAAGATAAACTTTTCTCGCAAAATGGGAACATTTCCCTCTATATAAAAACGGGTCCGTTCATTATCGTTTGTTATTAAAGACTCGCCGATTATTATGCTTTCATGGGGCTTTAATTCTATTTTCAGAGGCATTGCCTACTCCTTTGGAATGTTTATCTTCTTTTTACATATATAAAACTTTTATTTTTTTTTGCAAATCTTTATTTTCTCGTGTATAACTTTCTTAAATCTAACTTTTAAGGACTAATCTTATGCCTGACGTCAGTAAACTACTTTCTAAAACCGAAAAAAAATATTATCTGCAAGCTCTGGCCTTTGTTCTCGATATGAATAAAAAAGATGAAAATTCAATTGCCGAATATCTGAAAGCTCAAGCCGACGAAGCCGGTGTGGCAGAAACAGCTCTCGCTCAGATAAAATTAAATATTGACGAAAATAAACTTACCAAAGAACTCTCTAAAATTTCTTCCATTAAAAGCAAACGATTCATTTTAAGAGAAATGATTTTACTCGCAATTGCCGACCACGAAGTGAAAGATGAGGAAATTGAAACTTTGCACAGAATCGGTCATGCTATGGATATTCCTGAAGCCAAAATCAATGATTTCTTTATCTGGGCGGCACAAGGTTTAGAATGGCAATTACAGGGGATTAAACTCGTTGAGGAAGATTTGTAAACAAAATGTCTAGTTTTGAACCGCCAATTATGACTATTAAAGGAGCCAAACTCAGTTTTGGCTCCAATCAGTTATTTAGAGATGTGGAGCTCTATATTAACCGTGGAGATAAAATTTGCCTGGTCGGAAGAAACGGCTCGGGAAAGTCAACATTGCTCAAAGTTATCTCCGGTGTGATTGAAGCCGATGACGGCGAGATTTTTATTCAACCCGGCATCAAAATCTCATATATGCCCCAAGATCCTGATTTTTCAAATTTTAAAACTTTGCGAGATGTCGTCTTGTCCGGACTAGAGGGTGATGTTAAATCTCAAGAATACAAAGCTGATATGCTTATTGAACAATTCTCTATTCGTGAAACTCAATCCCCTGAACAAAGCTCCGGCGGTGAACGGAAAAAAGCTGCTTTAGCCAAAGCCCTTATCGGAGAACCTGATATTTTGCTCCTCGATGAGCCTACCAACCATTTGGATATGCCTACTATTGAAAAATTAGAAAAAATTATTGCAGATTTTAGAGGCGCTGTCATTGTTATCAGCCATGACAGAATGTTTTTGAGCAACGTTTCTCAGACAACTTTTTGGCTCGACCGTGGTGTTTTGCGACGCAACAACAAAGGTTTCAAATATTTTGAAGAGTGGCAAGAACAATGTATTGATCAAGAAATTATTGAACAAAAATACCTAAACAAAAAAATTGAAGAAGAAACTGAATGGCTCCATAAAGGCGTTACTGCCAGACGTAAACGCAATATGGGACGGTTACGCCGATTGCAACAACTTCGTCAAGAAAGGCGTGAGCAAATTAAACAAGTCGGTTCTGTCGATTTGGAAATTCAAAATACCGAATTTCGCTCCAAAATGGTCATTGAGGCGAAACATGTCTGCAAATCTTTTCAAGGGCGCGATATTGTTAAAGATTTTTCAACCCGCATTATTAAAGGAAACAAAATCGGAATCGTCGGTCCTAATGGCGCAGGAAAAACTACCCTGATTAAACTCTTAACTAAAAGATTAGAGCCGGACAGCGGGTTTGTGCGAATGGGTAAAAATTTGGAGGAAGCCTATTTTGACCAAAACCGGCTTACTCTCGACCCTAAAAAAACTCTTTGGAAAACACTATGCGGCGAAGGCGACCATATTTGGGTTAGAGGTCATTATCGTCATGTGGTGGCTTATCTCAAAGATTTCTTATTTAAACCTGAACAAGCGCAATGTCCTGTCTCTGCTCTTTCAGGCGGTGAAAAAAACCGCTTAATGTTAGCGGTTGCTTTGGCTAAGCAATCAAACTTTTTGGTCTTGGACGAGCCGACTAATGATTTGGATATGGATACACTTGACCTCTTGCAAGAAGTCCTCATGGAATATGACGGAACGATTTTACTCGTTAGCCATGACCGCGACTTTTTGGACAGGGTTGTATCCTCAATCATCTATATGAAAGGCGACGGAACGGCTGTTGAACATGCCGGAAGTTACAGTGAACTCTTAGAAAAATTAAAAAACAAACCCATAGCGGGAGATAAAAAGCCTCTGACAAAAACGCTTAATAAACCTCTTGTCAATGACCCGGCAAAAAAGCCAACCAAACTCAGCTATAAGCAACAAAGGCTCTTGGAAGTTTTACCCAAAACCATTGAAGATTTGGGCAAAGAAATTAAACAAATAGAAAATGAACTTTCTAATCCTGCTCTTTATACCGATAATCCCGAAAAATTCGACCAGCTTACTCAACGTTTAACTCAAGCGCAAAACGAGATGAGTGAGGCTGAAGACCAATGGCTCGAAATTCAAATTTTGCAGGAAGAATTAAGTGCAAATTAATTGTGTTGATACTTGTAAAGAGCATCTTTGACAGCCGATTTCATCGGCGTAATGAGCTTTAGTTCCTCTTCTGAAATTTGCTCAACATTTTGCTTTTGTTGTTGTAAATGTATCATATTTTCTATACCGCTCATCAGTGATTCTAATGAAGGGTCCGGTGTCGGATTTTGAGCTTGTTGAGCGGATAATTCCTCATATTGTCTGGATAAATCACTAATTAATAAATCATTTTGTTCCTGATAATCAATGGTTTTGAGAATAGCTCTCAGACGTTGCTCAACATAGAAGAAGCGCTTGGGATACCAAAGACGGCGAAGCAACCACTCTTTGGCCTCGTCTGATAAATTATCTTCCGGTGCTCCTGAGGCTAAAGAAACCGGACGCTTTCCTAATTCACTGATGTTTTGTTGCATATAATCCGACCAGACCGGCAAAAAAGCCATTAACTCCTGCTCGCTGATTTCTTTTGATGTGGGATTAGGGATAAGCGCATAATTTATGGCATTTTTGGCTTTGTAATAATTATACCACTCTCCTCCGACCCATAAGAGCAAAAGTACAATAATGATTTTAGTTAGACTTATCTTTTTTTTGGTCTTAGGCATTTTACCACCGCAAATTAGAGATGACAAAGTCCGGATAGGCATCAAAATTGGTGGCGAGTTCGCGTGTTTTGGCAACATCGGGGATATAGCCCTCGCCTAAGAAGTTTACATGTACACCCTTAGAAACCAAAACTGAGGCTACGCCTAACAAATTAGCCCCTTTGATATCGGTAGCAATATTATCTCCGATGACCATAACCGTTTCCTTTTTGACATTGGGAATGCCATCTAAACCATAAGCTAAAATTTTGGCATCCGGTTTACCTAACGTAATAATTTTTCCGCCCAAAACCGCATATTGTTCCGCTATGGCTCCGGGCGCAAGGCTGATTTCGCCATCTTTGTAACTTGAAGTGTCATTGCCGGCGCAAACAAACGGTATGCCTAAGCTGGCGGCATATTCCAAGGTGGAAAGATAATTTTCTATCGTATCCGTATTTTGGGCAACCGAATTCATATACAAAAATTCTGCCTTGGCGACATTATCGGTTTGAAAGTAGTCAAGCCCTGAAAAAACACCTTTATCCGAATGTTCTCCCAAAAGGTAATAAGTTGTCCCTAGGGCTGCAAATTCACCTTGGCGGGATTTAAATTTATAGTGCAAAATCTCTCCGGCTGTTACAATTGCATCAAATATTGCAACCGGAACTTTATTGCTATGCAAGTACTTAACCAATGAAGAAACTCTCAACGATGTGTTGGAAAGCAAGACGATGTGTTTTCCGGCTCTTTTCATTCCGATAAGGGCATCAACAGCTTCTTTCTTGATGCCGGCGCCGTCGCTTAAAACACCGTTAAACCCAATAATAACAGTATTGTATGGGTCAATTACTTTAGATACATTTACTATCGGTTTTATCATTTTTATCATAGTTACTTTGGCCTTTGGTTTATTGGGCGATTTTATTTGAAGTTATTTTAGCCTTAAGTTATTAAAAATTTGCTAGCAAAACAATGCTTTTTTCAAAAAAAAGCGAAAGTTTATTACTTTCGCCTTTTCCTTAAATAATCTGAATTTTCAGAAGAACAAATCACGTTCGCCTTTTTGAACTGATACCAGTTTTTGCAGCAATTTCTCTTTTAGTGGGTTGCTTTCAGGCATTTGCTCAAGTTCGCGCTTGATTGCCTGAAGGGCTTTTTGCTTGGTGTCTTCTGAAGCATAGTCTTGCACATATTCACTCAAGGTCAAAATGGCATTGGGAGTGCAAAAACGCTTTACAAAACCAGGAATGGCAAATTCCATAAAATGTTCTCCGGTTCGCCCCAAACGATAGCACCCCGTGCAGAAAGACGGCAAAAAACCTGCCTCGCACAATTCACCGATAACTTTGTCAAGACTGCGGTTATCACTCAAAACAAACTGACTTTTTGCAGCCGAATCTGCCGCATTATGCAAAGCATAAGCCCCGACACCGATGTCTGAACCGGCATCTATTTGGCTCACACCGTAGCTGATAGCCTCGTTACGCAAAGCAACCGGTTCACGCGCGGTCAATATCATTCCCGTGTAAGGAATGCTTAACCGAATGCAAGCAATCATGTGCATAAAATCCTCATCACTCGGGGCATAAGGAGGGTGATTGGCATAGTCCGTACCGATTGCCGGCTCAATTCGCGGAAACGAAATCGTATGTGGACCAACGCCAAACTTTTCCTCCAGATGGATGGTGTGATAAAGCATGGACAGTGCCTCATAACGGTAGTCATAAAGCCCTATGAGTGCGCCCATACCGACATCATCAATACCTGCTTCGAATGCCCGGTCAAAAGCATACAACCGCCAGAGATAATTGGCCTTCAGCCCTGAGGGATGAACGGATTTGTAAGTGGGCTCATGGTAGGTTTCCTGAAAAATCTGGTAGGTTCCGATACCTGCGGCTTTAACCGTTCTAAATCCTTCAACATCCAAGGGAGCGGCGTTAATATTTACCCTACGAATTTCACCTTTGCCTTCTTTGGTGGCATAGACTTTTTTGACCGTTTCGGCTATGAATTCCGGCGTGTAAAGCGGGTGTTCACCATAAACCATTATCAGCCTTTTGTGTCCATGGTTTTCCAAAATTCGTACCTCTTGTTCAAGCTCCTGCAAAGACAGGGTCTTGCGTACCTGTGAGGCGTTAGAACGCCTGAAACCGCAATAAGAACAATCGTTAATGCACAAATTGCCGACATACAGTGGGGCAAAAAGCACTATGCGATTGCCGTAGATGAGCTTTTTCAACTCTTTGGCACCGGCTTTGATTTCGGCTCGCAATTCGGGCGTGTGAACATTCAACAACAGAGCCATTTCTTTGGGCTCAAGGCGTTGTTTGGATAAAGACTTGGCTATAATCTCGCGAATTTGGGACTTGTCTTCCGTGGTTTGCTCCAGCAGAGCATGAATTTCTTGCTCAGGAATAAAACTTTTTAATCCTGAAACATCAATTTTCGGTAATTTCATAATGTTCAATAATTATAAGTTATACTAATAAATTTTATATGTGCTAACTTATAACTATTGATAAAAGAGTCAATATCTATTTCAAATCAAAAGGCTCTAAAACACGGTTTAGTACCCCTTTGAGAGCAGAGATACAAATACCATAATTGGTAACGGCAACGCGGGCTTCCTCACATTTATTTATGCGAGAGAGTATCTCTTTACGGTTATTCATACAACCACCGCACTGAATCACTAACTTATATTCTCCCAAATTGAGCGGTAAATCACAGCCTGAAACATGGTCAATTTGCAAATAAGCCCCAGTCTTTTTTCTCAACCAATTCGGAATTTTTACCCTCCCAATATCATCTTCTATGGCATGGTGCGTGCAAGATTCCGCTATCAAAACTTTATCTTTGTCTTGCAATGAATTAATGGCTTCGGCTCCTTTTACCAATTTTTTCAAATCACCTTTTTGGCGGGCAAATAAAATTGAAAAAGTGGTGCATTTTATGTCAGCCGGAGTTTGTGCAACCATTTGGTCAACAACTTGAGAATCGCAAATCACCAAATCAGGCTTTTGCTTTAAATTATTAAGCATAGATTGGTATTCATTTTCTTTTACCATAATAAGTGATGCGTTGGCATCTAAACATTCTCTTATGGCTTGGACTTGTGGCAAAATCAGGCGTCCTTTTGGAGCTTCATAGTCTATCGGCACAATCATTATTACGGTTTGATGTACGCTAACCAAATCGCCCAACAGGCTGGGCGTATTAATCACATCAGTGGGCAAAACCTTTAACAATTCATTTTTGAGAATCGTGAGAACTTTATCTCTGCTTGAAAGATCTTTGGAATTGACGGCTATGCCATCGCCGCCGGTGGGCAAAATATCAGACTTATTAAAGATTTTTATTAAAGGAAGATTGCGCTTTTGAGCTTCTTTTATGATTTCACTTTCTTCCTCACCAAGATGGTTGCCCTCGCAAATAAGCAAAACAACATCTGCTTTATCTAGCGCTTTTTTGGTTTTTTCAATACGCTTTTCACCTAATAATGTTTCATCACCAAGGCCTGCGGTATCAAGCCAAACAACCGGACCAATCGGCAACAGTTCTTGTGTTTTTTCAACTACGTCGGTGGTGGTCCCTGCAATCTCGGAAGTTATAGAGGTTTGTTGACCGGTAACGAGATTCAAAAAACTTGATTTACCGGCATTAACTCTGCCTAAAACAGCAATATGGATACGTAATCCTTTGGGAGTGGCTTGAACTTGTATCATAGTGTTATCCTTGATAATGACTTAAGTGTTTAATGACATAATTAGCGATTGTTAAACCAAATATAGCTGTGATGGTTGGCAATGAGCCCAAAATTTTGTTTTGTCCTCTCTCTTGAGGCATTATAATTGCTGAAGGCGGTAAGTCAACGTTTTCATCAGAATAGACGCACAGAACTTCTTTTAGATCAACCCCTTGTTGCTTTAACTTTTGGCGCAAGGTACGTGCCAGAGAGCAATTTTTGGTTTGATTTAAGTGCACGGTTTTAATGCAAGACGGGTCAGTTTTAAGGGCGGCCCCCATGGAAGAGATAAAATCAATATGATGTGTGGTCAAATAAGTAATCAAACTTGCCTTTGAAGCAAGAGAATCTATGGCATCAACCACAAAATCGGGCTTTAAGGACATAAGTTCCGGTAAATTATTTTCATCCACATACATATCTTTGATGATAATTTGGCAATCGGGGTTTATCTCTTTAACCCTTGAGGCGGCAACGGAAGTCTTTTTTTGCCCGATGGTGGAGCTTAGCGCTAAAATCTGGCGATTGATATTACTCTCATCAAAGAAATCAAAATCAACCAAGATGATTTTGCCCACGCCCGAACGGGCAATCGCCTCTAAGGCATAGCCGCCAACAGCTCCCAAACCGATTATCATTACGGTTGAATTTTGAAGAGCTGAGATTCCTTTGCTTCCGAGCAAGAGTCCAGTACGCATCAGGCGGGGATTAGACATGGATGAACTCCTTGGTGTTGTGATAAACGCGCATAGCAAAATCTTCTGTTTTTTCATGGCGCAAGGCGGCAATTTCGGCAGCCAAAGAGGGAAGATAAGCGGGCGTAACTTCGGAATTTTTATCAGGTCCTTGGTAAGGGCCGTCGGTTTCAAGCAAAATTTTATCTAAAGGCACCATATTGACCAATTCTGCCTTATCAGCATTGCGCAAGATTGAGGCACAAAAAGAAACATAGCCCCCGTGGGAAATAATTTTTTTCAAAACTTCCCGTTTGCCGTTATAAGCATGGAACACAAACTTAGGCGGTAGCATATCCCAATAATTTTCCAGCCAATCTTGGGCTTTGACGGCGTGAATAATCAGCGGGCGGTTGAGCTCGTGAGCCAGCATAATCTGCCCGTAGAACAACGAATTTTGTGGTTCATCATCGGGATTTTTTATTCTATCCAGCCCGCACTCACCAATAAGTGCTTGCGGAAAGCGGATTAAAAACTCACGCAATCTTTGTTGCCAATCGGGCTTGGTTTGTCTCACATACCACGGGTGCAGACCAAATGCCGGAACAACGCTTGAGCTATAAGTTCTGGCAAAATGGGCAACTTTGTCCCAATCTTCCATAAGACTTGAGACGCAGACAACCTTCTCTACCCCTTGGCTTAGAGCAGAATTGAGAATATCCGTTGCAAATCCGGTCTTATAGTCTTGCAAATGAAGATGAGTGTCGATAAACTGCATGTAAAATTCCTTAAAAATTATATAGGATAATAAGAAGATATGAGTATTTTGACAAGACCAATTTTAGAAATAAACCTTGATAATTTATTGGACAATTACCTCACTTTGAAGAAAATTTCGGGCAAAGCCATTGCTGCTGCCGTGGTGAAAGATGATGCCTATGGCTTGGGCGCAAAAAAAATTGCCAAGTTGCTCTATAACAAAGCAAAATGTCGGCATTTTTTTGTGGCTCATGGGGTTGAGGGAAAAGAAGTGCGTGAAGTGGCGCCTGATGCCTTTATTTATGTGTTACAAGGAATCGGTGATGATTCTTTAGACGAATTTAACGAGGCGCAACTTATTCCGGTTATCAGCTCCAAAGGACAACTTACTTTTTGGAAAGAGCATAAAATTGCCGGAATTAAGCCGATTGTGAATGTTGAGACCGGGTTAAACCGTTTGGGGTTTAGAGAATATGAACTCTCGGAACTAGAAGAGAGCGATAGAAAAGAATTCTCTTTTGTGATGTCGCACTTGGCATGTGGTGATGCTAAGGAGCATTTTATGAACCAACACCAGCTTGATATGTTTAACTTCTTGCGTGATACCTATTTTCCCAAACTGCCGGCCAGCTTATCGGCCTCGGACGGAACTTTTTTGGGCGAGGATTATTTGTTTGATATGGTGCGCTTGGGTGCTGCCATGTATGGTATTAACACCGCGCCTTATCGTGAAAATCAGATGAAAAATGTGGTTACCGTTAAAGCGCCGGTTTTGCAAATTGCCGATTTGCCCAAGGGAGAGTTTGTCGGTTATTCGGCAACTTATCGTGCAACATCAAACCGCAAAATCGCCATTGTTTCAATCGGCTATGGCGATGGGGTGCCGCGAGCGCTTTCCAATGTCGGCAAAATCTTCTTTAACTTGTGTGATAAGCTCCATGAGGCACGTATTTTAGGGCGTATCTCCATGGATAATATTATTTGCGATGTGACAGATATTCAAAACCTGCAAGTCGGAGATATGGCACATATTATCGCTGATTTCTATACGCTTGATGATATGGGACGAGACGCAGGAACCATCAGTTATGAAATTATTTCAAGCTTAGGCAAAAATCAAAGATTTATCCGCAAGTATAAAGGCGGTGAAGAAGAATAGAAAAAAATCCCCGATTACTCGGGGATTTTTTTGTGATTGCTTACATATCAAAGGTATTAATCTTTCTACCCATCAAGGCTTGGCTTAAGCTTTCCGTACCTTTGCCAGAAGTCGGGACATTGCCTTTTGGTGTGTTGGGTTGATCATAGTTTTGTTCGGTATCAACGCGAACAATGTTACCATCACCATCAGCTCCCAATCCTCTTGCTCCTATTCTTGATGCTTCCTCATTGATATTATTGTTCAGAGGAGTGTTTCCGCCTACGCCTTTCAAATGAGGTTGTTCAAGCGTGGTATTATTTTCCGGTTGCTCTATTGACGTCGGTTTCGGGATCGGATTATCAATATGATCCGGCATCGGCGATGGATCTGGAACAGGAATTCTGGTAGGCTCCGGTTTAATTGGATCAGGTCCTGGTTCCGGTGTCGGGGTCGGAGTTGGCTCCGGTGTTGGAGTTGGGGTCGGAGTTACTATGCGACCACCATGCAAGATGGTTTTCTCACAATCAACCTCAATTGAACGCGTATAAATGTTCGGGTCTGCATAACCATAGTTCGGATCTTTTGGGAAACCTACACCATAAGGTGCATTACAGCTATCCGTAAATTTAGACGCAAGGTTATCAAAGTAGCCGGTAGAAGAAATCTTGCTGACTTCATCGCAATCTAACAAAATCTTTAAGCCGGTATCATCTCCATAGTAGAGCATTTGAACACGTGCAAGGTTGACGGCCATCTCAGGGGTCATACCTTTCGGTAATTCAACAATATCATCTTTAACATTGGCAACCATGATGTCGGCTTTATCAACGATTTTCAAGTTGCGTTCATAAACAGCTTGTTCGCGAGCGCCAACCGTATATTCATGTGCGGGGGTTCCTGCAAGTTCACTGTGGTCTGTTTGAACAGCAGTGCCATGATCTGCCGGAGCGTCAGCCGAAGCGTCAACTGCAGAATTGTCAGCCAAAGTTTCTTGCCATGGGAACGGCTTGAATGTAAAGGCTTCTTTTTCTGCCGGTTTGACAACATAATTAAAATTATCATCCTTAGCTTCAACCGGAGCTTGGCTCGGCGTGTCAGTATGAGATGGGGTTGAAGAGTGGTCTGCTGAAGCACCATCATGTGCACCGGCTAAAGCATGAGCCAATTCATAACCAACACCATACATGGCAATAGAACCAATTGAACGTTTAATGGCCTTGCTCATATCAGGCGTTCCCCATGCTTGGGCGATATCGGTGGTACAACGGGCAGCAACCGTACTGAATGCAATAGCGGCTTTAGCTTGAACTAACGGCGCAACACTGGCCTGAGCTAGCGTTGTTCCGTGCGTTATAGCTTGGGCGGCTGCAACACCTGCAACAGCAAAGGAAGCAACAGATGATGCCATATAAAGACTTGCAAACATGGCGTCTTTTTTGTGTTTGCCCAGATAATTCCAGAAGTTGATTTCCGGATTGTTTTTCTTTTCTTCTCTATAGGCTTTATATAACGGATGAACACGACGATAGTATGTCCATGCACCATATGCTGCCATACCAATAGGTCCACCGGCAGCACCAACAAAGGCCATACCAACGTCGGCCAAAGCACCTTGCTCTTGCAAAATTTGAGCATAAGTGCGTGCCTTAACATAAGTGTCTTTTAACTTTTGGGTTAAGTTTGCATTGGCTTGCTCAACTTTGTTTTTGAATTTTTGAGCCAAATTCAAGCTCTTGAATTTACCAATCAGCTTATCCGCTATTTTGTTCAATGAAACAACTTGGTTCCCTAATATTCCTGATGCGCTCTCTATGGTTACTGTTTGTTTTTTACCATCCAACATCTCACGCATCGGACGTTTCAAATCGTATGATGAAACATTTCCTCCCGATATTATGTTCGTGGTCATAATGCCATAGATGCTCATATCTATGTTGTCTCTTAATTGCGCTTTATATAGTTCAGGACTTATTGGTTCTTGAAGAGTCATTAAGTCTGCTATTGTCTTTAATTTTGCAACTTCTATAATGTTTGCACTAATATCAACTTGTTGACCTTTAGAATCAACTACAACCATATTTTTTAAATATGTGCGACTATCCGCAAATTCTTTATTGCTTTCATCTAAAGGATTTACTTGGCTGAAAGATTCTAGCTGAGTCAAATTACGAGATACGGTTTGCTCATCTGCATCAATGCCAGAAGCGGCCCCTCCATTAGATTGGGCACGCTCATCTTCGTCTAAAATCTTTTTCAAACGTGTACCTGCTTGGTGCATCAACTTATTAAATTGCACTTTATATTCTTCATTGCCTTTCAAAGCTGAATAAATTTCTACCAGCTCATTATCACTGACATTGTGCAATCCTGCTTGCACTTTTGCGGCGGCAATTTTAGCTTCCATTGTTTATTTCTCCTTAAAATTTTCTTTAATTATGCGTAATTTACCACACTTTTATCGAAAAATCAATAATAATTTTGTCAAATTAGGCAATTTTTTATAATTATTTTTGAAGATAACAGCCTCTTTTATGGAGAGGCTGTTCTTCAAATAGGTTTTAAGCCATACCGTTACCTTGATTTCGAGAATAGATTTGAGAACTGGTAACTGTTTTTGGCGGTTGATGTATGTTTTGGGCAACATCTTCCTGAGGTTTATAATCCCCTATTTTCATACGTTGTTTGGCGGCATCTAATCTGGATTGTGTCTCTGTTTGTGTTGCTCTAGCTTGTTCTTCTGCTATGGTTACAACATTGCCATCCTTATCGTGCATTAAGCCATAACTTTTTAAGTCTGCTTCATGATCATTCATAAAAGTACGCTCAGCAGCTCCCAGAGTTTCACCATTAGCGGCCCTGGCTTGTAAGTCATCATAGATTTTTTCGCCCAATGCTAATTCCTGAGCTATCATTCCCTTGTCAATGTAGGAATCTGAGTTTTCTTGTTTTAGGCCATTTATGTAGAAATTTTCCCCATCTGTTTCAACTGTTAATTTGGCTCTAAATTCATTACTGTCATTTGAAGTTATAATAATTCTATCATAGTGCATAGAATATCTATTTTCATCTCCACTAATGGTGTAGATACCGCTGTCGCACTGATGAATATCTTTAGGAGGAACATTATCCCATGAAAAATTCTTTAGAGGATCTTGTTCTGCCGTTTGTTCCTCGACCTTCTCTTCGGGCTTGGACGGAGGAGTTTGTTCTGTTTGATTTTGCGGCGCATTGTCTTGGGTAGGAGACCTTGATTCTACAGCAATTTTCTCATTCAAATCTTGCAGGCGGCTACCTTCATAGCTCTCGTATCCGGCAACGTGTTGATTAACTGCATTTCCTGCTGTTTCCTCATGGCGTGAATGCAAGTCATGCAAAATTTCTTTACGAGCCGAAATCTCTTGTTCAACACCATCTATTCTACCTTGCAACTGACTTTCTAAAGATTGATACTGGGTCAAATTCTTATGATGCAAAATTAATTCTTGCGCCTCTTGCGACAAGTTTGATGTGTCTTCAGGTAATTTATTTGGGTCAAGACCTAATTTTACCATATCCTTTTCAATACTTTTGAGACTTCCGTGCTCTTGTTCATAAGCACTATGTTGTAAGCCTAATTTTTCAAGTTTTTCTTGATTTGTGGCGGATTCTTCATTCAATCCTCTGATTTCTTGTTTTAATACGGCTTCGGTTTTATCAACGTCAGCTTTGGCCATTTCCATAGCCGCCTTATCAAAGTTGGCTTGAGCTTCTGGACTATTAGGATTATTTTTCAAATCATTCAAGGCCGCTTTATAATCGCTATAGGCTTTATCAGCTTCGGCTTTTGCTCCGGCAACTTTGCGACTGTCATCATCAGAAACTTGGTTGCTGACTTCATGTTCGGCGTTTTCAAACTGTTGATGGCGAGAGCTTAAAAATTTATCCGCCTCGGCAAAATTGCCCTGCTCTTTTAATTCCATATAATGATTAAAATCTTGTTGGGCCGCCGTATTGGCCACTGTTGCATCTTCCGCTCCAATATTATGTCCGCGACGCAATTCTTCAAACAAAGCACGCTCATTATCGGTTTGCGGTAAATGATTTTGCTCTATCGGGTCAATGTGTGTCGGCATTTCACTGGGTTTAGTCATTGATGATAAATCCGGTCTTTGCGGAGTAGGCATTTCCGGTCCCTTATCGTGAGGAACATCAATATGCGGTTTGTTATCTACCGGATGATGATGCGTTTGTTCCGGTACAAAATCATGCCTCGGTTCTCCCGGATGATAAGGTTCCGGACCAATTGGTTTAGCATGACGAATAATTTCAGGTTTAAAATCATCTCCGTCAACCGGCGCATCGTGCGGTAATGGCGAATCTGGATTATTGGCTTTCATAAAACCGGTAAAGCCCAAACTTACCAAACTACCAGCAAAAACGCCGCCTAAGGTTTTCCATGCATTTTTGCGGAGTTGTTTTTTCTTCTCGGGGTCTTTTTCTCTAAATGAGGCTATAAAATCAATAGCACTTGAAGAAACGCCCCCACTTAAGGAGATGCCTAAACGGGCAACTCGTTGACCATCTTGCATTGTATTGGCTACTTGATGACCAAAATTTTTACCCCATGCGTTCATACGCTCGCTCCAGGGTTGGTCTTTAACAGCATCAGGACTTGAAAAGGCATTACTTACCGTATCTTTCATCATAGTCCAAGTGTTGTCTAAGCCATTTTGATAAACTTGTCCGCCTAAACCAAAGTCAGTAACTGAGAGACCATCCATACCAACAAAGGCAACCGACATAATAGAACCTGTTACACTGGCGGCTAAGCCGATTGCTTCTTTCGGATTCTTACGCAAATAGCCAAACCAACTTTTGTATTGTCCATCGGTATTGGCTTCTTTGTAGTGTTGGTAGCTTTGTTTGATTGCTTTGCCTGTCTTATATACCGAGTAGGCGGCCAAACCGAAACCTCCTGTGGTTAAGCCAATGGCGGAACTTATAGCTAAATTCTTTAAGAAAGCATAAGATTTCGGATATTTCTTAGTGAGCTTCTTATCAAACTCTTTAATCTTACTCCATAAAGATTTGTGGCCGGTCTTTTGACCAATACGTTTGCTGACACCTTCTATTCTGGTAGTTCTGTATGATAAAGTAGCTAATGCTGCATTATTACTTACTTTAAAGGTGTTATTTTCTCCATTTACCGCTTTACTGATAAATGTCTGTGCTTGATTTTCAAATTCTTTTATTTTTTTGGGTTCTCCGCTTTCTTTGGCGGCATTTTCGGCCATTTGAGCAGCAATCAAGCTCACCATACCCATTTGCATGTGGGAAGCCCAGGCTTGCGCTAAAAGCTGTTTTTGTTGCTCAGCATTTAATTTTTTAAAGTCAGGATTCATACTCAATTCAAGCACGGCTTCATTATAGGCTAATTCTGCCATATCTTGCTTGTATTGGTTTTTATCCAATGTATCAACACGTTTGTCTGAGTTGTCTATCTCTAATTTATCATAAAATTTATCAACAATATCAAAACCTGCATATAAATACTCACCCTGTTCGTTTTTGGCAAAGGGATCCATATCTTTTCCAGCCGCTTCAAGAGCTTGCTGATTGGCTGCTAACATTTGAGCTTGTTGTGGCGAAAGATTGGAAAGTCCATTTTCTTCATCAAATTGTTTATAAAATTTATTTAGGCTCTCGCCGATTTTGGTGTTACGGTCTTTCTTTTCTTGGGAGTGATTATTGGCTTGAATATCGTTACTAATCTTTAACCATTCAGAGACTTCAGGAGCAACAGTCATTGACCATGGTTGATTCGGGTTAACTTTAGACATTAATTGCTCGGCAAAATCTGCCATTTTTAATTTGGCTTGCAGAGCTTCCGGTTTGGTGGCTTGAGCAATCTTATCATCCAGTTGACCTAATACACTCCATACTTTGGTGATTTCGTCATAACTGAGCTTACTCAAATCACCTTTGGATAATTCAATGGCTTCTTTATATTGTTCCGGGGTAATTTCTGAAGATGATGAATTAGACGATGAATTCTCTCCGGCTGCCCGCAACTCTTCCAAATATCTGTCAAAACTTTCCGGCGTAAAGGTAACATTAGCCTGAGAATTTCTATCTATCAATGCTTGACGTTGCTCTGGGGTTAAATCGTTCTTCGTTTCAAGCCATTGTTCAAAGGTTTGCGGCGTATTGTTTGCGTTATCAACCATCTTCTTACTCCCGAATAGATAAGTTTCTATTCTCAATTTAGCATATTTTCAAATTCTTTTCAATATATTTTGTCAAAATTTGCCAAAATGTAGCAATTTTTTAACTTTTTTGCATATCATAGCAAAGAATGGTTAAATTTTATTTATTTTTAAGCCTTTAAAATGCAAAAAGGTGTCACTTTGACACCTTTTTTATAAAGAGATTAATTCACATCATTAATTTTCGCCCTTTTCTTGGCGCATTCAGAGCCGCCATAAAGGTCTGCAAATGATAGCGCTCAAGACTTTCATGGGTATAGGGCACCTCTAGTGCGTTATATCCTCTATCGGTGAGCGTGTATTCGCCATTTTTCTCTTTGTACAAATCGTACCGGAACATAAAATCACCGTGCTCTTTTGGTACAATTTTACTAAAGTTATCGGAGTTGAGATTCTTATCTTTTATCATTTTAAGGAAGCCTTTGATTTCTTTGATAAAATCGCTTTCCTGACAACTTAAGTGAAAAAAGAAGTCTTGCGGCAATTCGCTACGTAAACTAAGGCTATCACAAAGCTTGTCCATTAAATCTCTCTTGAGATAATTGTTTTTGTCGGCGTATTCCTTTTGGAACTTTTCAACCAAACAAGTTTGTCGCAGACTATAGAAGCGCTGTTTCTGATTTTTCCAAAAAAGCAAACGCAACAGACAATCCGGCTTGTCGGCAAAATAATCCACATAGCTTTCTATCAGCTCATTAGCCTGACAGATTGTAAAAAAATACTGGCGAATTTTTTCTTCCGTGCGAATATCTGCTCCAATATTTTTCAATAGAAAATCAACATCTTGACGGTCAAGCAATTCATTGTTTGCAGAAAATCTTTCCTCGTTCATAATTATAAATTTTTAAAGGGTTAATAATAAATATTTGCCTGTGATATTACTTCAAAATTCATTTTTGTCCAGTATTTTTTTACAAAATTAAAGCCCCGAATTGACGGGGCTTTAGCTATTTATGCGCGTTTTTGTTGCTGATAGTCTTGCAGTGCCGCATTGCGTGTATTGGCATCCAGCTCTACTGTTTTTACGGGTTTGGGTTTGGCGTTTCCTATACCTCTTGCCAATCTCATTTTGCGAACTAATTTTTTAAATTCTTTTCTCTTTGCTATTTCCTCCGGTGTACGAGCTTGTCTCCTTGCGGCAAGAGCCTCTTGGGCTTTATTCCCTTTATTTTCATCCATGCCGCTAACACCTTCATTTCCCGTCAAAGCTGCAAAGTTAAAGCTTTCCGGATTATTCGGTTCTGGGGTTTGAGCCGTATTTTCAGCCGGCTTTTGCGTATTATCCTGAGTATTATCTTGCGTGTTATCCTTAGGTTTCTGTGTGTTGTCCTGTTCTTTTGGCGGAAACAGATTTGGGTTTTGTTGACGGATAACTTCCATCTGCTCAGGAGTAATACCGCTTACAGAAAACCCACTTTCCATTGTGGATACTAAGCCCTTGTAAAGGTCATCACTTGGTTTAAGGCCATTTTCTTCACCAAACTGCTTCAAAACTCCTAATTGAACCTGAACAAATTTGCTTTGTTCTTCTGTTAAGGGTTGTACCTCTTTGGGTTTATCTTGCTCATTAGGTTTATCCGGAGCCGGGGTTGTCTGTGTTTGAGCTTCTTGCTCTTGAGTTTCCTTTGTTTTATATGGATTCTCATAACCAAATTGCTCTAATTGCTCTGCAATGGCTTTGTTTCGTTCGTTCTTCTCTGTAACATTGTTGTGATTAATTCTGTCTTGAATATCGCGATTAACCTCTAACCATGCCGCCATTTGAGCCGCATTGCTCTTATCAATCTTGATTTCACCTTTCATGGCCGCATCCAAAACACTTTCAGAGTGCCGCGACATATTGTAGCGTCCATCACTCTCGCCTCGACCTATCAATTTCCAGTTGGCCATAATTTGCTCGGCTGAAAGTTTGTTTTGGTTGCCACGGGCTTGTTTTTCTGCCGTTTTAGCATCTTGCGAAATTTCACTAGGTCCTGCCAGTGCCTTGGCTTTAAGGCTATTATAACCATTTCTTACCCAATTAACTGCCGCTTTGCCTTTATTGTAAACCCATTTGGCCGCTTTATAGGGTAAAATTACAGGAGAAGCTATGACATAGCCGGTTACATAAGCGGCTGTCTTAACTCCTTTCCAGACTTTTTTGCCAAAATTCTTTACCTTATTCCACCCATTGCTAACTTTGGTGGTAACTTTGTTAACACGCCGTTTAATACCGTTCTTTATTGCATTTATTCCTTGGTTTATTTTATTTTTTGCGGCATTATACCCCATGGAAACTAATTCTTTTACGCCAAAGGCTAATACAAACGGAACTTCTGCCGCCGTCTTGGCTCCTTGTTTTACGCCAGACGCCACTTTATTTTTGAATTCAACTGCTTTTTGCTTAGCGGCTGCAAACATTTGTTTGATGGCGGCTTTATCCCGATTGTAACGCATCCGATTAAGTCTATGAGCCGCTTTGCCCTTACTTCTTAATTCGGCTACTTTTTCTGATACATGTTTTTTAGCTTGCGAGGCTTGCTCTTTAACGCGCTCGCCAAAAGTACGGTCATCGATTCCCCTATCAGTATTAAACCATCTCTCTTCAGCATCCTTAAAAGTACTTAGTTCTTTTCCGGATTCCATAAAAGTCGTGGCAGGAACATGATCTAACATTGAGCGAAAGCTTTTGGTTTCCTTTGGGTCGAGTTTTCTTTTTCGGTTGGCAACATTTTCTATCATCTTCCAAGAAAGCTCTTTGATTTGAGCGCGTTGGGCATCCGTAAAGGCGTTAGGATTCTTATCTACAGCTAGTTGAAGATTAGCTAAATCCTTTAGCTCCATTTTTTCAAGAGCCTCATCTCCTAATGCAAACATTGCTTTAGCTTGCTCTTCTTCCATTGCTTTTACTTCATATTTGTCTTCTTGTTCCGCCATTGTGTCTGTCCTTATTGTATCTGTATTACCTTGTTCAGTATTTACGGTGTTATCTTGTTCTGAAGGGGTTGGTGGAGTATTGTCTTCCGGCCCTGAGGAATTTG
The DNA here is from genome assembly GCA_949295995.1 of uncultured Pseudomonadota bacterium. Lineage (GTDB taxonomy): Bacteria > Pseudomonadota > Alphaproteobacteria > RF32 > CAG-239 > Scatocola. The sequence continues at coordinate 30,339 of CASFNK010000041.1, read as the reverse complement.
CCTCTGGTGATGGCGACACATTACTATCTAGAGTTGTTTGGTTTTGCCTTTGATAATGCACTTCTGTTGTTGCTATTTTTCTTTCAATTTCTTTTCTAAGGGCTTGATCCCTTGAACTTGTCGCTTCGGGCATTTGTTCTAATTTTTGCTTAACTGCTTCAAATGTTGCAAACGATGTGATGAGAGTTCCCCTATTTGCAATCAGATGTAAATCCATATAATTAAGATTTTTATTTTCAAGCATTGAATGTAGGATCTTTTCGAATGAAGGGTCGGCATCAATTCTTCTACTTTCCGTTGCTTTATTGAAACCATGAATCATTCCTCTTAATTGCTCAGACGAACATTCCTTGGATATGTTACTAATTTGGTCTGCAATAATTCGAGTGTAGCCATCATTATATCCCATCATCGAGACACAATCATTTACGACATCTTTTGTTGCTTTTTCATCTACAAAAAAATCTGGTATTCTTTCCACATATTTATTAAACGCAGCTACTCTTTGTGGATCTTCATTTTCCAAGCTTTGAGGATATTCACGATTATGGCCAGCAATTCTAAATAATTCTATTGAATATTCGGTGATAAATTTGTATGCAATATCTTCACTGGAAAGATTGGTATCATTTAATCCATCAAGGATTGCATCTAATTTCTGAGTTGTTTCTTCTAAATTTTCCGCCATAGCTATAATCCTTTTGCAAAATTTTGCCTTTATATTAAACAAAATTGGTTAAGATTATCTTAGTTTCAAAATAGCATAATTTGGACATTTTGTCTATTACTTTAAAAGGACGTTACAAAAATTTCACAAAAAAAGAGGTCTTGCGACCTCTTTTTTTACTCGTTCTTGCGTTTTAGGCAACTTTGGCGTCAAAGCAAATTGACTTGCCTTCAATGTCTGCCTGAGTGCCCTCACTGCAATCATTGCTGAATTTGACTGCTAAAACTTGCTCGGCGACGTAGTCTTTATTTTCTTCCAGAGCTTGAGCCAATTCGGCATCCGGTGTCTGATAGCTCAATTCTATTCTATCGGAAATGTTAAAGTCTTTGTCTTTGCGCAAAGTTTGAACGAGGCGCACAAAGTCTCTGGCCATGCCTTCACGTTTGAGGGCATCAGTTACTGTCGTATCCAGGGTTACAACAGCCTTATTATCGGCAAAAGACTTACCGGCAACGCCTTCTTTCATCTCAAGGCGAACCTCAAACAAATCTTTGGTCAGAGTTTGACCACCGATGGAGAGAGTTCCGTCTTCGTTTAGGCTCCATCGTCCTTGCTTGTAGGCAGCCATAACCGCTCCCATATCTTTACCCAACGCTTTACCCAGCAATGGGGTATAAAGATAGATTTTCTTAGAGGCATAATTTTCAAGCTGCCTGTCAAATTTGACTTGTTTTACATTGAGCTCATCTTTAACAATCTCTTGATAAGCAGGACTTAACTCTGCTCCGATGACCGTTAAGCTGTTTAACGGCAGACGGTTTCTTAAGTTCTTTTCCTCACGAATAAACTTACCGGTTGAGCATAAGTCTTGGACAAAGTCCATGGTGCTGACCAATTCGGCATCATAGTTAATCGCACTCAAGCTCGGATAATCTACCAAGTGGACAGATTCTTCTCCGGTTAAGGCTTTGAAGATATATTCACTCAAGAACGGCATCAGAGGAGCGGCAATTTTGCAAGTATTTACCAAAACCGTATAAAGTGTGTCAAAGGCTTGTGCTTCGCCTTCCCAGAAACGATCACGCGTGCGGCGAATATACCAGTTGTTCAGAACTTCCATAAATGAGGCTAATTCATTAGTCGCTAAAGCAACATCATAGCTTTCAATGCCTGATTTAACAACTTCGGCCAAGTGTTTCAACTTAGAGAGAATATAATTATCAATTGCCTCAGATGAAGAGCTGATTTCTTTGGCTTGATATTCTTCGGCATTGGCATAGAGCGTGAAGAAGTAAAAAGCATTCCACAACGGAATTTGTGCCACGCGGGAGGCTTTGGCAATTTCTTTACCTTCTTTATCAACGGCCAGATTTCCGCCTTTTAAGACCGGAGAAGAGACCAAGAACCAACGCAGAGCATCAGAACCAATTGAATCCAAAACCTCGTTCGGGTCAGGATAGTTTTTAAGGCGTTTGGAGAGCTTTTGTCCGCCTTCGGCCATCAATAAACCGGTGCAAATACAGTTTTTGAATGCCGGACGATTGTGCAGAGCCGTGGACAATACCGTTAAGGTATAGAACCAACCTCTGGTTTGATCCATGGCTTCAACAATAAAGTCGGCCGGGAAGTGGCTCTCAAACCACTCTTTGTTTTCAAACGGATAGTGAATTTGCGCATAAGGCATTGAGCCGGATTCAAACCAGCAGTCAAACACATCACCAACACGGCGCATCATGGTTTGACCTGACGGGTCATCCGGATTGGGATAAACAACGTCATCAATATAAGGCTTATGCAGATTGGTAACCTCAAATCCGGTCTTTTCTTTAATCTCTTGAATTGAGCCAAAGACATCAATACGCGGGAATTTCGGATTATCAGACTTCCAAACCGGAATCGGCGTACCCCAAAAACGATTTCTGGAAATTGACCAATCACGGGCGCCTTCCAACCATTTACCAAAACGACCATCTTTAATATGCTCAGGAACCCAATTGATTTGTTGGTTATTCTTCACCATTTCATCACGGAAATCCGTTACCTTAACAAACCAACTGGACATTGCTTTGTAAATCAACGGCGTATCCGTTCTCCAGCAGAAGGGATAGGAGTGGGTGTATTGCTCTTTTTTTACCAAGATGCCACGCTCTTTTAAGAGTTGCATAATCGGCTCATTGGTTTCGAACACCTGCTTGCCTTCATAATCGGGAACTTCGGAAGTGAACTTTCCGGCTTCATCTACCGGACAAACAACCGGAAAATTCTCATCGTAAGCACGGCAAGCATCAAAGTCGTCTTGACCAAAGCCCGGTGCAATATGAACAATACCGGTACCGTCTTCGGTGGAGACAAATTCTCCGCTCAAAACCTTAAAAGCTCCTTTGGCTTTCAAATCCTTAAAATACGGGAACATCGGCTCATAGCTCAAGCCTACCAAATCTTTACCTTTGATAGTCCCAACTTGGGTAGCATGCTCGAGTTGTTTTTTATATCTACCGAGCAAGGCTTGTGCCAAAACATATTTTTGACCGTCCTCTTCCATAATGGCATAGTCAATATCCAAACCAACGGCCAACATTAGGTTTGAAGGCAAGGTCCAAGGCGTGGTCGTCCATACCAAAATGTTCATGCCATTTTCAAGTTTGAACATTACCGTAATGGCATTATCGGTTTTATCTTGGTAGCCTTGATTGACCTCAAAGTTTGACAGAGGGGTTTCAGCCGCCCAAGAATACGGCAAAACGCGGTAATCTTCATAAACCAAACCTTTGTCATACAACTCTTTGAAATTATGGATAACACTTTCCATAAAAGGTAAATCCATGGTCTTATAGTCATGGTTAAAGTCAACCCAACGGCCGATGCGTTTGAACATATCAACCCAGATTCCTGAATATTTCAAAACATCAGAGCGACAAAAGTCATTAAACTTCTCTATGCCGAATTCTTCTATTTGTTTACGACCCGAAACGCCCAACTGCTTTTCGGCAGACATTTCCGCCGGAAGACCGTGGCAGTCCCATCCTAGACGGCGTTCAACTTTTTTGCCGTTCATGGTTTGGAAACGCGCAACAACGTCCTTGACATAAGAGACCATTATGTGTCCGTAGTGCGGGGTACCATTGGCAAACGGAGGACCGTCGTAGAACACAAATTCAGCCGCACCATCACGGTTGTGAACCGATTTTTCAAAGGTTTTATCTTCTTCCCAAAACTTGAGAACTTCTTTTTCCAGCTCGACAAAGTCCGCCTTTGCCTTCACTTCAGCATAATGTTTAGTCATCCTTAAACACCTTGTATCTGTATTGATTATTAAAACTTAAATTTTTTGAAATTGATGAATTTGATATGTATGAAATATGATGCAATCCCCTAAGGGATAATAATGAACGGAATATGATTTATGATATTTATTTGCATCTGTTTCTCTTTCTTTTGAAAATCTTTCAGAAATTTAATACAACTTTTCCCTCGAGTCAAACAGAATTTATGGGTTTTAGAAAACAAAAAAACCATAGAGGCTTTGTGGGAGCTTATATGGTTTTTGAGTGAGCGTTGATGTCGTATGGGGTTACATAATCTGTATTTCTCCGAATATCACACAGTAAAACACCATTACAACAAATAAAATAATTACCAAGTCTTGATACCAAGCACTTTTTGACGGACGTTTTGTTTGTACAACATTTTGACCGCTGACATTAATGTTTTTCATAATCCTTATGTTTTTAGTTTATAATAATATTTTTAATTCTGTTTTACTCATTTTCCTGTTGAAGCGGGGTACTTATCTCTCCTCCTGTCATCGGCTCCGGAACCCCTGTGGTTGTAGGAAAACTAATCGGTAAATTGTATAGGCGTCTGACGCTCAAAAACGCATAGGCTTGCGCCGGCAAAGAGTTCGTATTTAATCCCTCTTCGGCGGCCGTGTGAATGGACATATCGGGTAAACGTTGGCGCAAAAATCTTAAAATGGTCGGGTTTTTGGCTCCCCCACCGCAAACTATCACAATCTTTGGTATCTCCGGCAAATAAAGCAATAGTGAATAGCCTATCGCCTCGGCTACAAAAGCCGTCGCCGTGGCTGCCCCGTCTTCTAAACTCAACCCTTCCAAATGCTCTAGTTTTTCTACAAAATCATACCGTCCTACCGATTTGGGCGGATATTTGGCAAAATATTTATGTTTCATCATGGTCGCGACAATTTGCTCATTAACTTTGCCGGTTATGGCCAACTTGCCATTATAATCCATGTGCATTCCGCCATGCTTTCTCACCCATTCATCTATCGCCGCATTACCGGGACCGCAATCAAATGCTGCCATTTCGCCGTATGTGCCAATCCAGGTTATACGGGAAATGCCTGATATATTTACTATCGCCATCGGTTTGCCGATATCTCCGCACAAAGCATTATAATAAACAGGCTCTAAGGGAAAACCTTGCCCCCCTGAACGCAAATCCGTTTTGTGGAAATCGTGTACAACCTTTATCCCCGTTAACTTTGCCAATAACTCACCGTCGCCTAATTGGGTTAATTGATGTTCTGAGGGATTGTTATATAAAGTTATGCCCTCATAACCGATAATATCTGTTTCCACACCATGGGTGGCTATATAGTCTTTTACAACTTCGGCATGAAATCGCGTGAGCTCTTCATTAATTTCATTATATTCACGGATTGCCTCATCCGTATAAGGGCAAGTGCCAAACAAGGGTCTTATTTTTTCTCTTAGGCTTTCATCGTATGGAATATGTTGCAGAGGTCCGAAATCATATACATCTACCCCGTCGGTATTCAGCAAAGCTATATACACCCCCTCTAAAGAGGATGTACTCAATAAACCGATTGCGTTTAAGGGTTTTATGACAGGCATGATAAAAAATTAACCTCTGTTGTTGCATTGTCGGAATTATATGATATTATCGGTTAAGAATTTATGAAACTTCAGCTTTTTTTAGCTGTTTTATTTTTGTTTGGGATAAGGAAAAATGAGCCAATTTAAATCTGAATTTTTAAATATTATGGTTGAACGCGGTTTTTACAATCAATGCACTAATGAAAGTGCCTTTGATGACTATTTATATGAGTGCGAAAAATCAGGAAAACCCGCTGTCGGCTATTTGGGCTCTGATCCTACCGGCGACAGCTTACATGTCGGTCATATTGTCCCCTTGATGATGATGCGTTGGTTTCAAAAATGCGGTCATAAACCTTTAACTTTGGTCGGTGGTGCAACCGCGCGAATCGGCGACCCGTCGGGTAAAGACAAACTCCGCCCGTTTTTGGATGAAGACACCCTAAAACACAATATCGAGGGCTTGAAAAAATCTTTCTCTAAGTTCTTGAAATTCGGAAACAGCGCGAATGACGCCGTGATGGTTGATAACTGGGATTGGTTTAAGGATATTAATTACCTTGCCTTTTTGCGCGATATCGGTACTTATTATTCCGTTAACCGGATGTTGACCATGGACAGCGTGAAATCTCGTTTGGATAGAGAACAGCCCATGTCTTTCTTGGAATTTAACTATATGCTTTTGCAAGGTTATGACTTTTGCGAACTTTATCAAAAATATGGCTGTCGTGCGCAAATTGCCGGTTCTGACCAATGGGGTAATATTACCTCCGGTACCGAACTCGGGCGCAGAAAATATGACGTGGAGCTCTTTGGATTTACTAGCCCGATTATTACTGATTCAAACGGTAAAAAGATGGGCAAATCCGAAGGAAATGCGGTTTGGATTAATGAAGACAAACTCCCAAGCTATGATTACTACCAATATTTTCGTAATATCGGTGATGCCGAAGTTGGCAAATGTTTACGTATTTATACCGATTTACCAATAGATGAAATCAGACGCTTGGAAGCCCTGAGGGACCAAGAAATTAACGAAGCTAAGAAAATTTTGGCCTTTGAAGCTACCAAAATTTGCCGTGGCGAAGAAGAAGCTAAAGCCGCTCAGGAAACCGCTATTGCCACTTTTGAAAAAGGCTTGGCCGGCGGTGATTTGCCTTGTCTTGAAAAAGTAAGCGTTGAAGGATTGTCTATGCTTGATGCCTTTGTTGAACTCGGTTTTATCGCCAGCAAAGGTGAAGGTCGCCGTTTGGTTAAACAAGCAGGTCTCAAAATCAATGACAAAGTTATTAGCGATGAAAACTACAAGTTCTCTTCTGCGGACTTGATTGACGGGCAGATTAAGCTCTCTCAAGGCAAGAAAAAACATGGTTTGATTAAAATTGCTTAGTTAAAAGAGTTTATATTAACGAGGCTCTCAATTGAGGGCCTCTTTTTTTATTGACAAAAATGACTTTTCGATTTAAGAACAGCTTAATTTTGTATTTTTATGTCTAACTCAAAAAAAATTACAATTATGGGAAAAAGAAAAAACAAATCCGGGTTTGAGGCTATGCCTAATCAGATGTATTACACTGAACGTTTGGTTAAAAAGCAAGGTACTCCTTGCGAGTCAAAAGCCAAATTCACGCCCAACAAGTTCAAGGTTCATCGCCGTGGGTAATCAGAGACTTTAGAAAAATTGTTTAATCATTAAAAATTTTTAATCATGAAAAAGTCAGTAAAAATCAAAAAAATTACAGGTACCCGTGAAGGTATGGAATTTGAAACTGAAGAAGGAAAGTTCACGCTTTTTTTCAAAGAAATGGCAAAATTTGTCGGTGTGCCGATGCCAGATGGTGATACAATCGTAATTGAAACATCTGATGATGGCGGACCTGCAAAACTTGCGGTCGGCCGCATGGTGCTCAATGTTCCGGAATATTTCCTCAAGGAAAAAGGCTTAATCTAAAAACCTTTTCTTTATGAAAAAATTGATATTTTTCGTTAGTTTCGCATTGTTGATGTGCGCTTGTTCGTCTTCTCCGAGAGAAAAGCCCCAAACAATTGCCAAACAACAGCAAAACACAAAAATTTTTTCGACAGATGAAAATATTGCAGGGATTTCACCAACAGATGTTATCTATATGATGACCGAACCTGGGATTTTTGATACACCTCGCAATGCTGTCGGGAAAATATCTGTTACTTATATGCTGCTCAAAGATAGCAGCGTATTAGTGTTGAAACACCGAAATGTTATTGCACCATACACAAAAGAGCAAGCAAAACTCATTATGCTTACAAAAATGCGTATGGAAAGCAAAGAATAATTAAAAAAGTCCGTTTTTCTAAACGGACTTTTTTTGTGGCTATTTATAGAGTTTTGGGAGAGGTTGCTCCTCTTTGGCGCTCTTTATTTTAGACTTACGCACTTTTTCAAAACTCTTGAGAAAACCTTTTTCGTTAAAGGGTTGGGGTGTTTGCGCATAGAGCAAGGCACCCAGTTCATCCAAATAAGCACCAAACTCTTTATCTTGGGCAGCCTTTGCAACTTCTTTTAAGTTGGTGATTTTGTCATTGTGCCAACGCTCTCTGCCCCAAGCTACCAAGCCGTCACGCAGGGCACGGTAATCTTTGTGCTTTAAGGACTTGATGATGTATTTATCATAATCTTTAATTTCATCGGCATGGGGGCGACGGCGGCCAAAAATCAGCCAGCTAAAGATAATACCGACCAAGAAGGCGGCTATGGCTATCACATAAGCCAGATTGGAATTTCCACCGGGGATAGACATATCTGAAAAATCTTCCATTGGGCTGGATTTTGGTGCAACCGCTTGGCCGGTTTGCGGCAGAGATGGTTGCGCGGCTTGAGGTTGCGCAGCGGGCAAGCCGGCCGAGGGCATAACCTCAATATTTACTGCCGGCAAAACCGCTCTTTCCATTTGGTTGGTTTGGACATTAAACCAATCAAGCGCAATCTCCGGAATGGTTTGGGCTCCAGATGTGGTTGGAATATAAACATTGGTGATTTTTTTAACGGCAACAACCTGACCATTTTCAAGCCCGCTTGAGGAAATGGCTTTATCAGGATATTGTTTCAAATCCGGGGTTTGCGCAAAGCGAATATCTGGCAATTGATTTTCGGCAACGCCTACGGCTTTTAGATATATGGTGCGGCTGACCGCCTCCCCTACCTTAAATTGGGGTTGGCGCGGTTCCCATTCGGCCATTAGGGCTACTTGTTTGGCCGGCAGCCACCAATTTGCACCATTTTCGCTCGGAATTGGGCGAACTTGAATGCTTTGCGGAGCCGCGGTTAACAAAACCGGATTGCGGGTGGCAAACATATCGGCAAAGCCAATGCCGCCCAAATTTCCGCCAAACAAGTCATCAAACGGGTCATTAAACCCACGCGAACGCGTCAGATAATAGCCTTGAAAACGGACTTCCGGCGTTTTTAATGTACCGCTTTTTTGCGGAAACAAAGCATAGCGGAAAGTGATTTCTCTTAGGCTGCGGCCATTGACAATTTTTGAGCCGATTGTAGGTGAGCCTAAGCTCTTGATTATCCAATCATTGCTCCCATCGTCAATAAACTGCGGAGCATCGCCTTGCAGCCCGCCGGTGTCATAAATGGTGATGGTGTAGTCAATTTGTTGCTGAACATAAGGACTGGTGTTTTCAACTTTGGCAACCATATCAAACTTTGGACGATTGGCGTTTTGAGCCGGTTGATTGGGGTTGTTTTGCCCTGCAGACAAGGCTTGATTGGCCGGAATAACATTTAAGGTTATCGGTTGCGTGGCGAGGTTATCCATCTGAATTGATGGAATTTCTATTGAGCCTGAGTTTTTAGGCATAAGAGCAATCTGCCATTGGCGCGACTTGGAAGAAACACCATTGATGTACTTATAGTTAAACGCCGTGCCGACCGAATAAACAATAAAATCCTTATCCAAAACACTTAAATCAGGATTGCCTTTATCGTCTCCATCAATGAGTTCCAACGTCAAGACAAAAGTTTCGCCTTGCGGGACATCGGTGCGATTGACGGTAGCATTAAAAGTTTGCGCCCAAGCCGTCCCTGCTAAAATCACAGAGGCGACAAGACTTAAAAACAAATAATTACCTAACTTTTTCATCAGCGACCTCGATTATAACGATTTTTACGATATTCTTGATAAATAAACGCCCGCAACAACCCTCCCGGATCCTCGGGAATTTCACGATATTGTTGCTCGCGAGCCTGAACTTCTTCATTATATTTAGTATTTTCGTCCCCTTCTTGCAATGCTTGAGGAATTGGTGAAGCGTCTTTTTTGGCTTCTTTATTCTCTTTATCAAGCGGAGTTTTATTTTCTTGCTCATCAACAGCTTGAGACGGGGTGGATTTATCCTCTTTTTCTTCTTGCTCGCTTTGAGAGGATTGCTCCTTTTGTTGTGTGTTTTCTTGCTTGGAGGAATTTTGTGCTTGGTTCTTATCCTCTGGATTTTGCTTAGAATCCTGAGCGCTCTGAGAGGATTGTTGTTCATTGCTCTCTGATTGCGACTTGTTTTGTTGCTCACTTGATGAAGCGTCTTGGTTTTCTTGTTGGTCTTTATTATCTTGCTGATTTTGTGAAGATGAAGACTGTTGCTGTTGTTGCTGTTTTTGTTGCTTCAGATACTCCAAATTAAATTTGGCGTCTTCATGATTGGGGTTAGTCTTTAATACTTCTTCATATTTTTTAATGGCTTCATCTAGCTTACCGCTTTTAGCCAAGGCGTTGCCCTGATTATAAAGCGCCTCAGCATCTTGCGAAGACGAAAACAGCGCAAACGCTTTTTTATAATCACCTTGTTTATAATAGCTGGAGGCTTGCCAATTCTTATCCTCAAAGGTTTGGGCGGCTTTTTCATATTGTCCGGCATTAAAGGCTTTTAGACCATCTTGATTATTGTTGGTCAAAAATCCGGCTTGTGCGGTTGGCATCATCATAACCATTAGGGCAATGACTAAAATTCCGCGACGGAAAAAATACAAACAGAACAACAGCGGCAACAGTGTTAAATAATAGCCATAATCAAGCCAAGAAAGGCGCATATTTTCGCTTTGCTTTAGCTGCGCGGAGGCTTCGGCATTTATCATATTGGCCAGAGTTTGAATATCGGCATCGTTTGAGGAGGCGCGAATATACTCACCGCCGCCGCTTTGAGCCAACATTTTCAGTCTTTCGGAATCTCCTTTTTGCATGGCTACAACATTAACCCTAAAACCTGATGCTTTAGCTCTTTCGGCTGCTTTCAATGCAAAGTCCAATCTCTCGCCAACATCCGAACTAAAAATGACGATGTTGCCTTTGGCATATCCGGCATTTTTAAATTTTTCCACCGCCAAATCTATGGCGCGGTCGGGGCGGTCCCCGTTTGCGGGCATAAGGCTAAAATCAAGTCTTGGCAAGAGGTTGTTTAACAAACGGGTATCTTCGGTCAGCGGACTGATTAAGAACGGCTCATCACTATAAACTATCAAACCGCTTTGCGTGGCGGGTATCATTTTCAAAAAGTCCGAAATCTCAAACTTGGCACGCATGAGGCGGCTTGGAGTTAAATCTTTTTCGGCCATATCGGTTGAGAGGTTGAGCGCAATCATTACCGGATTTTCAGAGGTCATATTGGGGATTTCACGCTTTTTCCAGGTTGGGCCGGCCGCGGCAATAATTCCTAAAACAAATCCCAACATTCCCAACCACAAGATAAATTTTCTTTGTGTGGAACTGCCCTTTACCAACAAAAAATCAAGCAAATTTTTATCACAGACATTGGCCCAGGAGGAAACTCTTGCTAAGCCTTGAAACTGCTTCCACGAAAAGAGAAGCGGAATAACCAACAATACCAAAACTAAAGGGCGAATAAAATGAAATTCGGTTATAAATTCTGACATTTTTTATCTTCCCTTTCTGATTTGCCATACCAAAAGCATTCCCAAAATTAACGCCGCTAACAACGGAATATAGTAATATTCTTTGGTCTCTTGAACAAAGTTATCTTCATTTTGGGTGGGTTCAAGCTCATCAATGGCGGCATAAACTTGCTGCAAGCTCTCGGTATCGCGGGCACGGAAATAAGTGCCTGAAGTGTCATCAGCAATTTGTTTAAGGCCGGCTTCATCTACCTCGCCACCCAATCTTAGTCCAAAGAAAGAGGAAAAGTCTCTTCTATCTCCCCCAACGCCGATTGTGTAAATTTTTACTCCGGCTTCTTTGGCTAATTTGATAGCTTGAGGCAAAGTTATTGCACCGTCGTTATTCTCGCCATCGGTCAAAAGAATGATGACTTTATCTTGCGCATTGGGACTATCTTTCAGGCTTTTGAGTGCCAAGCCCAGAGCATCACCTATAGCCGTGGAATTTCCGGCCATTCCTGCCTGCATGGAATAGAGAATTTGCTTAACAGCGGCTTTATCATAAGTAATCGGGGATTGCAGATAAGCCCTTGTGCCAAACAATATCAGCCCTATTCTGTCATCGGCACGGCGGTCGATAAATTCGCCGGCAACTTTTTTAACGGCATTCAGCCTACTTACCGGACGACGATTTATCACAAAATCAGGTTCTTCCATAGAATTTGAAATATCCATCACCAGCAAGACATCTCGGCTTTGGCTATGGATACGAATCGGCTCTCCGACCCATTGCGGGCGAGACATGGCACAAACCAATAAAGCAAAGACGGCAAACAACTCCCAAAAATGAAGCGAGAGTTTTGAAGAATCGCTTACATTGACTTGCCCCCAAACGCTTCCCGACTTCAGATTAATATTGGCTAAATCTTTCAAAAAAGGAACGTGCAGAGCGTCGCCATGCATTCCTTTTAGGGGAGAAAATAAATAGCGTACGACAAAAGGCAGCAAGAGCAACAAAAACATTAAGGGATAGGCAATATGTATCATAGATTTTCTCCTATCCATGAAATGCAAAATTGTTTGATTTCTTTTATCTCTTTTGTGCCATAGCCCTTGGCATTCTCATTCATATAAGGGGCATTTAACAACAAGCCTGCTTCTGCTTCATTTAATTTTTGGCGGCAATGGAGGTGCAAAAAATCAAGCCAATCTTGTCCATAGAGAGTGGCCGCTTTAGGATATTTCAGGACACAAATTCGGCGCAGAATTTCGGATGCTTGTTTGGCGGCCAAGACGGGATTGCTTTCAGATATGGCTTCAATTAATTTTCGAGCATAGCGTTTTTTGCTTTTGCGGCGCAAATACAAGATAACTTTGATGAGCACAATCGTCCCAATGATACTGAGCCCAATCACCCACCAGCCATAAGCCAGAGGGAAAGCCGAAACACCATCGGGCAAATGGATATCTCGTAATTCGGGTAAATTATCTTGCAGTTGAGGCATTGCTTTCTTCCTTTCTTCGCTTTTATAAATTTAAGCGTTTCATCCTTAAAAATCAACCCGAACAAATAAAGAATCACAAAATGATTAAGGGCAACTTTTATTGCCCTTACTTCCTACTTAAAATAGGTAAAACGACACCTTTGCGATAAGATTTCATTATCTTTGAGGTTTTGCGTGCCGTTGGCAATCATTTCTATCACTCGGCCGTCATTGTCATATTCGGTATGCGCCGTAACCGGATTGACCACACCGGCTCCAAATACCGATATTTCTTCGGCAATGTTGATATTGACATTGGTTACCTCAGGACACATTCTCGAATCAATGTGATTATCTACAAATTCTTGCGGCAGACCATAGCTCAACAAATCATTTGGGTCGGAAAACGCCACAATATTTATACGCTTGAATACACGGCTTTGATAGTTTTTGCCTTTCTTGGTGCAATAAGACGGAATTTGTCCGGTTACTTGAGGTTGCGGACCGGCAATTTGCAACAGAGGTAATTGGTTTGCCAGCATAAATACCGTCATCTCTTTGTTTTGCAGCTCCTCCAAAATCAACCGGACATCGGCACGTTGTTTGATTTGTTGTTGCGCATCAAGGGCTGCAACCGTGTTGACGATGTCGGTTAAGCTATCCATTAATATTTTACTGCCTAAGCTATGGGTAATGAAAATGATGTTATCTCGCGTTAAGTCTTTGATTTGGTTATATGAAGAAACTGTGCAAACCTGTTTTTTGTTTGGTTCAAGCCGTTCCCAAGAACGACTTAACATCCAACAGGTGGATTGTTTGGTCGCATTTAAGATATGGTTATTGTTATCGGTTACATAAATTTCAGGGTCGGGAATAACATCGTCCAAAAACTTTTTCATGGTATGGTTAAAAGCGGCTCTTTTATGCTCATAAAGCCCCGAAGTATCATAGTCTAAAATGCGCTTTTGAGCAGATGTATTTACCGACCAAGTCAATTCATAAAAAATCAAATCTTTTGAGCCGGTTTCATTTTGCATACGCGTAACTCGTAAATTGCCGATTTCGGTCTTTTTATCACCAGGGTCAATCAAGACAATATTTTTATCTCGGCGTGAGAAAACATTCAACCCCATACTCTTTGCCAAATTCTCCCGAATACGCGTGGCATATCCCGGGGTATGGGTGCCAACCCCGTGAACCATCATTACTTTTACAACTTTGTTGTGCTTAAACATATCGTTGATTCCGGGTAAGGGCGTGCCTTGAATTTCACACTGGCGTGTGTCTTCCTTTTGGTCGTTTAACAAGGCTTCGGCTACTCCTCTGCCAAAAGAGGCGCAACCGCTCAAACTCATCATCATCAAAACTATTAATATTTTTCTCATCGGTTTAGTCCATAAATTTTATTAATTGCGTGAATTTTAATTTATCTTAAAGATTATTGCAATATCATAAGGTTATAAAATAATAACTTGGTATGTCTAACAATGAAAATTCTGGTACAAAGAGTAACTTCGGCATCAGTCGAGGTAAAGCAACAAATTGTCGGCAAAATCGCTAAGGGATTTTTGCTGTTTATCGGCGTGCAAAAAGGCGACACCTCGCAACAAGCCGATTATTTGGCTAAAAAAGTTGCCAATTTGCGTATTTTTGAAGATGATGACGGAAAAATGAACCTCTCTATTCAAGATGTCAGCGGAGAAATTTTAGCTATTTCACAATTCACATTAGTCGGAGATACATCTCGCGGGAATCGCCCCGGATTTGAAACTGCCGCACGTCCCGAAGAGGCTAAACCATTATATGAACATTTTGTGCAACAACTGAAAAACCACAACATCAAAGTCGAAACCGGAATTTTTCAGGCGGAGATGTTGGTGTCTTTGGTCAATGATGGACCTTGCACCTTTATTTTGGAAAAATAAAAAATAAATTTTAACCTTTTTGACTTATTCTTGTTCCAACTAAAAGGATTTTTAAGATGAGTGATGAACAAAACCAATTAACACAACCTATTCATGCCCAAGTCGGAGAATTGCCGATTACGAGTTTTCCGACAATTTATAAGCTCTTGGTAAAACTAAACTATTCTCAACAAGATGAAATTTTGAACTTAGAAAAGCAACTCTATCACTTGATTAAAGAAAATCCTAACGACATCAACGGCTTGATTTTACTCATGCAAGAGCAGATTATGCGCGGCGAGCAACAAAAAGCCAAAGCCCTTGCCTATAAGATTTGGGATTTGGGCGGCGATATGTCTCCGGCTATGGAGGCTTTATTTATCTCAAACCTTATCAATCTCGGGCTTACCGATATGGCCGGAATTTTGCTCAAGCCGAAATTTGACGCCACAAAAAGTTTTATCAATATCTTTTTTGCTCAGATGATTAAATATGCGGCCATCGTCGGCAATCTTGATTATCTGGAGAGAATCTCCGTTTGCGATGCAAATTTTGATAGAAAAAAAGCCCTGCAGGAATTTATTAATGTCTTCAAATATCTGAATGCGCTTGAGCATTTCAAAACTTTGCAAAAAACTTTAATCAATATGATTAAAGATGTGGTCTTGAACCTTGATTTTAACCTTTATACAGACAGAGGTTTTACAGATTTAGAAGTTGTGGTCTATGTCGGAGATGAGGCCGGCGACAGGGAAGTTTTACGCAACAAGCTCGAAATGCAAATTACCGCTTATTGCGCGGCAAAATCACTCCCCAGATTTAACAACTTGTGCTATGTGGTTCGCTCAATTAAAGAGCACCCGTCTTTGCTGGAGAGTTCGACACCGGCGTTATAATCGGCGGCAATCCGGCGTCATTATTCTTTTTGCGCTGTTTAATCTCCAGTTCGGTAATGATTTTATCCGCCGCTTTGGCAAAAAGTTGTTTCATCAATTTAGAGGCAACTTCTTGCTCGTCCTCGGTTGAATTAAATAAAACAAAGCGATTTTGGTGTTCGGTATCGTTTTCTTCCGTTGCCGAATTATAACTCTCAAGTGAAATAACCATTTGCAAGCGGTTGGTTTCGGCATTTATCGGGTCAACTTTGGCACGCAAAACTTTCGGCGTTATCACAAAATCCGCCAATTCTTTTTTATCGGTAATATAAAAATACTCGCTTTTGACAAACATCTCACGCAGAATTTCTGAATATTTGGCTGAGGAAGTGTTATTGAAAAACTCTGTCGGCGAAATAAAAATCAGCCCTTTGCTAGCCGCTTTGGCCGCTAAATAATCATCCTCTTGCGATGAAGAAGGTTCTTCAATCGTTTGCGGAATTTCTTGTTGAACTTCGTCCGGCTGCGTTTCCGGTGCATAGAGAGCTTGTTTTTGCGAAACAGCTACTTCTGCGGCTTGTTTTTCTTGGGCAACCGGATTTTGTTCCTCTAATTGCTCAATATCCTGCTGAAATTCATTTATTTCTTCTTCAGGCTGGGATGCATTTTTTTGACGATTTAAAGCCTCATCAATAGCGGCAAAAATGTTTTTGCCTGAAATATAGCCCGTTACTTCAACACAAATTTCATCCGAAGTTTGCTTGGTGGTGCGGATAGCCATATCTTCAATACTGTTATCAACCAAATTATAGACCATAACATTAAAGTCATGATCGTTTAACTCAACATGGGCATTTTTTAAATCTGGTAAAGAACTAACCGCCAAATAACTTGCTTTATCCGTTACGCGGACACGTACCGTTGAGCGGGCCTCGCCGGCTTTTATTTTCTCACAATCCGTGCCATAAACCGAGACAACATCACTCTCCAAAGACGACGTATCTAAGGAAACATCTTCTTCAGCAGCTTGGACTAAAGACGCACCCAATAAGGCTGTTCCTAAAGCAATTAAGAATCGCAACTTTACCACCAGCTTTTATCGTCATTTTGAACTTGTTTAATTACCTGCGACCACTCTTTAAGCGGCGTATTGTCTGATGAATAGAGGGCTAAGTGATAAGAAATAGCCGGAATTGCGCTTCCTTGCAAGGCAATCGGTTTAGCGGAAATTTTCAGATAATAATCCGCATCATTTAAATTGTTGACGACCGTATAGGTTTTTGAGCCTTCCAAAATCTTCATGGTCTCAAGACGCGCTTGATAAATCCCATCGGGCGTATTTTCATCTTGCTTTTCCGGCGACATTACATAAATTTTCGGACGCGGTAATTTATCGTAATATTCAGATGTTTCATCCAATAACTTATTAACCGTGCGATTGGCGACCAAAATATACGCTTCAGCTGTTGTCTCTTGCTCATCTAAAGGCTGCATCTCCACATAAGGCATATCAACCTCGTATTGCTCATTTTCTTCCATTGCCTGATGACTGACAACCGTACAGGCTGCCAATAAGATATATGCAGATGCCGTCAGAAGTTTTTTCATCTTTTATCCTTCAAATTTTTACCTTTTGTTAACCTTAATATATAGGCTTTTTTTTAAATCTCATTATCTTTTTTTAGTTATTCACTATTTGATAGGTGGTTGCTTTTTTTTATTATTCCGTTATTATGCCTGACGTATCATTAATTTATCAGAGAAAATTTATGGTTATTACCGCAAGCGCCATTTTAATCGGATTATTGCTTCTTGTCCGACCTTTGCAACGAAACAGTTTTTATCTGCTTCATTCTGGAATCGTTATTTTGGGAGCTTATTATATTGAAACCCATTATTTCAAAGTAACACCCTTTGCCCCCAAAACGCTTCTGTTGTTTTTAGTTTATCAATTTGTGGTTATCAATCCCGTTACTTATTTGGCTTACTTTGTTGATAAACGCGCGGCCATTAAAGGTGTGTGGCGTATTCCTGAAAAGAACCTGCACGCTTTAGAAATGCTTGGCGGTTGGAGTGGCGCTTTACTCGCCCAAAAAGTTTTACACCACAAAAATAAAAAGAAAAGCTATCAGGCTGAATTTGCTTTTGTCTTGATTATGCAAATCGGTTTTGTGGTGGCTGCCTTGCAGTTTTTAGGAATTATTCACTTATAGCTTGCATTAAACATAAAATTTTTTATTATAATTTATCTTTCTATTTGTAAGGAATGACTATGATTGAAGATAAAATTCAAATTGATGAAGAGCCTAAAAAACTTGAATTTACCGAACATTATAAAAAAATGTGGCCTTTCGTTAAGCCTTACCTGTTTCGGGCGATTTTAGCTGTTTTAATTTGTATTCCTATCGGGGCTTTAGACTCGGTGGTGGCTCTCTCTCTTAAACCTTATATGGATGTGGTCTTGGTTGATAAATCAAGCTCTTCTCCCGCTTATATCCCGATTTTGATTATCGCTTTTACGTCGGTGCAAGGTTTTCTCAACTACGCCGCAACCTACCTTAACACTTGGGTCGGAACCAAAATTAACCAGGACTTGAAACGCGCTCTTTATAAAAAACTCTTGCACATGCAAACCGCTTATTTTGATCAACATAATTCCGGTTTTATCGTACAAAGATTTAATACCGACTGCGATATCGCTTGTTCCGGTTTGTTAGAGAATTTGAAGGTTTTCGTTTCTCGTTTCTTTTCTTCGGTTTCTCTTATCTGCGTCTTAATTTATAATTCTTGGCAACTCGCTATTATTGCCGTTCTTATTCTTGGCTGCGCGTTGTTCCCTTTGTCCTCGGTCAGAAGAAGAATTAAACGCGTGGTGATGGGAAGTGTGGCCGAAGGCGCTAAAATTATTTCCAATTATACCGAAACGTATTCGGGTAACAAAACTATTGCCTCCTATAATTTACAGAGCAAAATTTATAAAACTTATGACGATACTCTCCGCAATCTGTTTAAGCTCATGATTAAAATGGTACAAAAAACCGCTTGGATGACACCTGCTTTGCATATCATCGTTTCTATCGGTATCGGTGCCGTTATCGGCTATGGTAGCTATTTGATTGTAAACGGAACAATTACTAGCGGTAATTTCGTTTCTTTCATCACTGCTTTAATTATGCTCTATACCCCAATCAAGAGTATCGGCAAAAACTATAATGCTATGCAGGTTTCTTTTTTGGCTATCGAACGCGTGGTCGAAATTTTGGAAACTGAGCCGACCATTACCGATAAACCTAATGCGAAAAAATTAAACGGTGTGCACAAGGCTATTCAATTTAACCATGTTAATTTTGAATATAATGAAGGGATTCCCGTCTTAAGGGATATTAATCTGAATGTTAAATCCGGCTCAACTATCGCTTTGGTCGGAAATTCAGGCGGCGGTAAAACAACTATCGTTAACCTTATTCCTAGATTTTACGATGTTAAGAGTGGTTCAATCACAATTGACGGAACAGATATCAGAGATTTTTCTTTGAAAAGTCTGCGCGATAATATCGCCGTGGTCTTCCAAGACAACTTCCTCTTCTCCGGTACCATTCGCGATAATATTTTGTTAGGTAAAGAAGATGCATCGGAAGAAGAAATCTCTCAAGCCGTTAAAATGGCTTGTCTGGACGAATTTATTTCTGAACTCAAAGACGGACTTGATACCAAAATCGGGGAAAGAGGCTCTCTGCTCTCAGGGGGACAACGCCAACGTTTGGCTATTGCCAGAGCCTTTATTAAAAATGCGCCCGTGGTCATTTTGGATGAGGCAACTTCCGCACTTGACAACAAAGCCGAAGCGGTTGTCCAAAAAGCTATTGATAATTTAATGCAAGACAGAACCGTATTTGTTATTGCTCACCGCTTGTCAACCGTACAAAATGCCGACACTATCGTGGTAATTAATGATGGTGAAATTGTGGAACAAGGGACGCACGAGCAATTGTTAAACATTGAAAACGGTGCTTATAAAGCCTTGTATAATGCTCAATTTAAGTCAAAAAAAGCCGCATAAAAAGATAAAAGCTCTCTTAAGGGAGCTTTTCTTTTAATAAAAGACATAAGACAGAGAAATTGCTGATATAATTCCTGCCAAATCCGCCAAAAGCGCACAAGAAAGTGCGGCTCCGACTTTGGTGATTTTGACCACTCCAAAATAAACGGCTAAGACATAAAACGTGGTTTCAGTGGAACCTTGGATGACGCAAGATACAAATGCCGGAAAACTATCTGCGCCATAAGTTTGCATGGTTTCTATCATCATGGCTCTGGCACCGCTACCTGATAATGGCTTCATCACGGCGGTTGGCAAGGCGGCAACAAAATCCGTATTAATTCCAAGAGATGAAAACAGCCAAGCAAAGGCTTGAACAATATAATCCAAACAGCCCGATGTGCGGAAGACAGCAATGGCTACCAACATTGCTACCAAGTAAGGAATAATGCGGATGGCAATATCAAAGCCTTCTTTAGCACCAAGAATGAATTCCTCATAAACATTTAATTTTTTGACCAAGCCGGCTGCAATAAAAACAATTATGATCAAAAACAGAATAAAATTACCACCTTGGGCGGAGGCTGTCAGCCTATCTTCAGGAGAAAGCGACAAGAAATACCAGGCAAGGACACCTATGAGGGCTAAAAATCCTCCTAAATAGCTCAAGACGACACGATTGAAAATCGGCAATTTTTGTACCCAAGCAACTGCTAAAAAGCCAACCAAGCTGGAGACCGATGTTGCCAAAAGAATAGGAACAAAAACCGCTGAGGGATTAAGAGAGCCTAACTCTGAGCGATACATCAAAATCGTTATCGGAATAAGGGTGACGGCGGAGGCATTAATCACCATAAACATGATTTGCGCCGGAGAGGCTTGGTCTTTATGAGGATTGAGCGTTTGTAATTGCTCCATGGCTTTTAGCCCCATTGGAGTAGCAGCATTATCCAACCCTAAAACATTGGCAGCAATATTCATAACGATTGAGCCAAGAGCCGGATGGTTCGCGGGGACGTCTGGCATAATTTTTTGAAACAGAGGCTTGAGAAAAGCAGCTAAAAGGTTTGTTATTCCTGATTTTTCGGCAATTTTTAAGAGGCCTAACCACAAGCATAGCATACCGGTTAAATTTAAGCAAATTTGAAAAGCTGTTTTGGCGGAAGAAAAGGTTGAACCTATCAGCTCACTCCAAATTTCACTATTCCCCCAAAACAAACTTTGCACAATAGCCGCCAAAAATGCCGCAATGAAAAATCCACACCATATCCAATTTAACATTTCCGCATCATCTCCTATCCTATCCTTTATTTATAAAGGATGAAATATTGCTAATTTTTTAATGAAATTTAACTTTTTTCCGACAAAATATGCTTATCTGTAATTTTTTAGGAGCAAATTTATGTCTGTTTTCGGTTGGATTGTGTTCGGCGTTGTTTCCCTTGTTCTTTATGTTTTGTATGCCGGCGTTATCTTGAAAAAAAATAAAGTGAATGAGGCAATGTCGGGCATTGATGTTCAGCTCAAAAAACGTTATGACCTTATTCCCAATATGATGAATATGGCTGCAAAATATATGGAACATGAAAAAAATCTTATGGCGGAAATCACAAAGTTAAGAACAAATGCCATGAGCTCATCTTTTAGAGCTGACCCTAAGGCTAAAATTGAAAATGAATCCTTATTGGAAGCAAAGCTCAAAGAATTTAATATCTCTTTGGAAAATTATCCCGACATGAAGTCTAACCAAGCCATGCTTGAGACTATGCAATCTTTGCAAAGCGTGGAAGAGCACATTGCTGCCGCCAGACGTTTTTATAACTCGGCTGTTAATGATTTGGTAAACGCTACCGAAATTTTCCCTAGCAGTTTGTTTGCCAAATTGCTCGGAATTAAAGCCGATATGCCTTATTTTGAAGCCTCTAAAAACGAGAAAAAGCCGATTAACAGTGCGGATTACTTTAAATAATGCTCAAGACTAAAGCTGAATTTGATGATTTTTATAACCGCAATTTATTAGGAAAATTTGCGGAAATGGAAGTTGAACGCCAAAAGCAACTCAATATTTTTATTAATCGTATGCTTTTGACGGCATTCTTTATTCCTCTTCTGATGCTGGGATGTTGGATGGCTTTTTGGGGTGATATGGTCAGAGAGAGTGAAAACTGCCTAAAACTCACCACTTACGGACTCTTCTTTTATGGAGCCTTTACTTACTTTTATTGTAGTTCTCCTATCACAAATTTTATTGTTGCCATAAAAAAAGATGTCATGGAAGAATTTGCAGGCTTTTGGGGGAGTTTTTCCTATGCAAACGGCTTGGAAATTCCTTCTGGTATTTTGCTAAAATCTAAAGTTTTCCCTCAATATGATTCCTCAATTGGTGATGATTTCTTTTGCGGGGTTTATAACGACACCAAAACCACTATTGCCGAAGAAACGCTTTATAAAAAAGTGCGTACCAAAAACGGCTCAACCAATGTTACCGTGTTTAAGGGGGTCGTAATTTTACTCGAACTGAAGAAAAAATTTGAGGGACAAACAGTGGTGGTAAAAGACAGCGGTATCTTTAATATTTTCAAAAAAATCGGGCGCGGCGAACGTATTAAACTCGAAGACCCTTTGTTTGAAAAACAATTTGAAGTATTCGGCGATAATCAAGTGGAAGCCAGATATTTACTGACTACCGCCTTTATGGAGAGAATGTTGCAAACTCAAAAAGCGTTTTTTGGAAAAAATATTCAATTTGGCTTTTTTGATAACAAATTACTCATAAGTATTGAAACCAAGCAAAATATGTTTGAAATTTCATCAATTTTTCAAAGAACTACCAACCGCCAAATGATTGACCGCTCTTTTGAACAATTTGCTGCCGTGATGGAAATTATTGATAGCTTACAGCTCAATAAATATATTCAATTTAAGCGTTAGCTTCATTTTCTTCAATTTGTAAAAAGCCGGAAGACTGCATTTGATAAAAGTTATAATAAGCACCTTTTTTACGCATCAGGGCAGCATGAGTGCCTATTTCTTTGATTGCACCTTTCTCCATTACCACCAATTTATTCATCTCTTTGAGCGTGGAGAGACGGTGGGCAATGGCGATTACCGTTTTGTCTTTCATGAGCTCTTTGAGGGCGGTTTGGATATAGTTTTCACTCTCACTGTCTAAGGCCGATGTGGCTTCATCCAAAATAAGAATCGGAGCATTTTTTAGAATAGCTCTTGCAAAGGCAATGCGTTGGCGCTCACCGCCTGAAAGCATAACACCTCTTTCGCCGACTTTGCTGTTATAACCATCAGGCAAGGTCATGATATAGTCATGGATATAGGCTTTTTTGGCAGCTTCTATCACTTCTTCATCTGAGGCATGAATATTGCCGTAGCGAATATTTTCCATAATCGTGCGGTTAAACAAGCTTGGGTCTTGCGGTATGAGAGCAATGTTTTGCCGTAGAGAATTTTGAGTTACGGTCCGGATATCTTGGGAATCAATCGTGATTGAACCGCCTTGGACATCATAGTAACGCGAAATTAATTTTATCAGCGTGGATTTACCTGAACCTGAACGCCCAACAAGACCTATTTTTTCTTTTGGTTCGATGGTCAAGTTAAAGTCATTAAACAAGGCTGAGGCATTTTTATAGTGATAGTCAACTTTATCAAAAGAAATTTTCCCCTCTGTAACGATCAAAGGCGTGGCATTTTTGGCGTCTTCAATATCACAAGGTTTATTGAGCAAATCAAGCCCGTCTTGAATACCGCCCGTAAACATTACATAATTCGTGCAGAAAAAGCCCAAAAACATCATAGATTGAGTCATGGAAGAAATAAGTGATAAAACCAAGACAACATCGCCAACGCTCAGGCTCTTATAATACCAATAATAAAATGTCAGCAAATAAAAACTGATGGTCATGGTATCATTAATCATTCGGGAAAAAGTATCAACCCAAGCACTGCGTTTGACCTCTTTACGGACGGCTTTGAGGGCTTTTCTTACCGAATCGTAGTAGTTGCGACGTTCATAATTAAAATTAGCACAGTTTTTGACCAAATCCGAATTGGTAATACTATCAACCAAAATACCATTAGATTCAGACATGAGTTTTGCTTTGCGTGATGAAAGAGAACCGATGCCTTTGCGAATTCTGATTTGTACAAATGCTAAAATAATACACAACAGGCTAAACCAAAGAGCTAAAGACAATCTGATTTGTCCGATAAAGAAAAAAGCTGTCAGAAAACTGCCTACCGGAAACAAAAAGCCCTGCATAATATGATAGTAAAGTATTTCACTGTTATTGAGTATGGTTTTGATTTTGCCGGAGACATTACCCGCCATTTCTTCGGCAAAAAACGCGGTTGAATGCTTGTGCGCCCAAGTAAATAAATCTTTGGACATTTTACCGATATAATAAGGCAGAAATTTCATATCCAGCATGCGGGTGGATATAACAAGCAAACTTTGCATTAGCAAACATAGCAAAATCAAAATCAAATAGTGAATAATTTTTTGTAAAGTCTCATTATCTGCCGAACCTTGAGAGATAAGCTCTATCATTTGCGCACTGGCCCAGTTGGTGCTGCGACTGAAAAACTGCGCTCCAAACATCACTAAAACCATTAAGATACATAGACCTTTAAGGCGGCGGGCATAGTGCCAAAGAAAACGTGCTACTGAGGTTTGCATAAAAGAATCTTCCTGCTGAGGTTATCCAAACGCTCAGAGTATAACACAAATAAAAAATTTATTTAAGCGAAATTATTCTTCCTTGAGGCTTTCTTGGTATAACCAATTTGACAGTAAGCACAGAACATAGGCACTCAGTAATGCCCAATAAGGATTGCTTAAATCGGCTACAATACCGATAAAAAGAGCGCATAAGGCGTAGATTAAACTTTTGCCCAAGGACATTAAAGAAATGATAATCTCATGCGTTCTGTCCGGGCTTTCTTCTTTGATGAGGGCATTTTGCAAAGGCTCTCGCACGCCGCTGCAAAATGGCGCACCTAAACGCACGAATAAGCTCCAAAAACTTGACATCAAAACAGCTATGATATTGATAAGACTATCGGCAAAGGCGCCTCGTATCGTGGTTTTGGAAATTCCCCATTGTGCAGAAAATAAAGATGAAAATTTGTTTCCCATATATTCAAGAGCTAAACCCAAAGCTCTGAAAATTCCCAAACTCCATACCGGCACAAATTGTTTGAAAAAGGCTGCATGAAAATCAAAAGCCGCTTCATTTAATCCATAGCGCAGAGATTCTCCTAAAGCTAAGCCGCTTAAGCGACGATTACCTTGTATATATTTGAGCACCATTTTGAGATGGATGAAGAAATTATCATTTCTCGGTTGCGGAAAAGGCGCTTCGATTAAAAACAGTGATAAAACAAAAGATAAAGCTAAAGGAATAAGCGTAATTTGTACGGCCAATCGCAAAGAATACATAACCGCACAAATGCTTACAAGCGCGGCTATTCCCAATCCTATTTGCATAATCTTTTGGCATTTGGCTCGGATATATTCATATTCTTGCAAGCGATTCATATATTGCAAGCTACTATGAATAAGCGCGTCAGTATTAACATGGAGAGAGCGGCTTACCCCACAAAAAATTGCCCCCAAAAACAACAGAAAATATCCATCTGCAAAGCTATAACACAAATACCCCAAAAAAAGCGACAATGCCCCCATGGTGCAGAGATTTTTGCGCCCGTATTTATCGGCTAGCCAATTCAGCGGCAATTCAAAAAATACCAAACATAAATTTTGCAGAGCAAATAAGCTCATTGCTAAAGTATAGCTCTCTAAAATTTGAGCAAAATAGAGTATCTCTATCGGCCAGGAGATAATAAACCAACTCAAGAAACCTTGTGATAAATACAAATTAAGGTTTCGGTTTAGCTGACGATGCAATGTGTTTTGCGGCATTTTCATCTCGGTGTGTGATTCTAAATTGCAGATAGTTTGCGCCTAAAAAATTAAAATATGATAAAAAATTGCAAATTTTATAAAAATAGTATTAAAAATATTGAAGTTATTCCCCTTATTATTCCAACATATAAAATAAAGCCCTATCGGGGCTTTATTTTACTTGTTTGTTGGCTTTTTTGCGCTTTTTCAAATTGGTGAGCTTATCACTAACAATGGAGGTATCACGACCGGTTTTGGCTAAGCGGTCATACATTCGCTCAATTTCTTTTTCCAGATAAGCGGTTTCGATTTCATTGGCAAGCTCTTGTCTTTCATCATTAGTACCGTGATGAATTATTTGATTCATATTGTCAATGATATCTTCAACATGAACCGAGCTATCGGTTTTCTTTTTTAAGAAATACGGCAATTCATAAATTAACTGACGGGTTGAAGAATATACCTCTGCCGTGGTTTTGCCTTTTTGGTAACGCAATTTCAAAAGACGAAAAACAACACTCAGTTCTTCACTGTTGTCAACAATTATAAACGGCATCGGGTCGGCAAAACCTTTTAGTGAAATAGCTTTTAAGTATTCTACCAAGTGGTGGAAATAGCCTTCTATATTAAACAAAATAAAGGGCTTTACCGGTAAAAATCCATCCTGCATGGCTACACAATCATACGCTAACTCATCTAATGTTCCAACACCGCCGGGAGCAAAAACCACAAAATCGGCATTGAGGAGTTTTTGCTTGCGCTCTTCTAATGTCTTAGCCAAAATCACATCTTCAATTTGGCCGATAATGGCGTCATCATGCGGGTAGAGAGCATAATATTCTTGGGTGGTAATTCCTTGTATCGGCGTGGCTTCGCTTTTCTTTTTATTCCATCCGTCCAAAACCCCTCTGGCAACCGCTCCCATAATACCTGAATTGGACAAGCCAAAGTCTAATTTGAAATCAAGTTTTATGATTTGACGTCCTAAATTATAGGCTTCTTCCACATATATCGGGTCTTTGCCGGGGCGATTTCCTCCGGCAACAAATACTCTTAAGCCTTCTTGCCGGTTTTCTTCGGCAAAGGAGCTGACAACTTCATCCATTTTTCCATTTTCTGTCATTTGCTTATCTTTCATCTCGATTATAATGCCGGAATATCTCCTTGTGCTTGGTCGGCATAAAATTGTTTGACAAATTCATCTAAACTATCCGTTGCCAAAGCATTTCTCAGACCTTGCATCAGGCGTTGATAATATCTGATATTGTGCCAGGTCAAAAGCATTACCGCAAGAACTTCATTGCACTTTTGCAAGTGATGAATGTAGGCTCTGGTATATTGGCTACACAACGGACAATCACAGCCTTCCTCTAAAGGTCGAGGGTCTTCACGGTGGCGTGCATTGCGAATATTGATTGTGCCATAACGCGTAAAGGCTTGTGAGGTTCGTCCCGAACGGGTCGGCATAACGCAATCAAACATATCAACGCCTCGTAATACCGCACCGACTATGTCATCAGGACGACCAACTCCCATGAGGTAACGCGGTTTGTCTTCCGGCAACATTCCGGGGGCATAGTCTAGCACTTGAAACATGGTTTCTTGCCCCTCGCCTACTGCCAAACCGCCGATTGCATAGCCATCAAAACCAATTTTTTTCAGACATTCCGCAGAGTATGCTCGCAAATCTTGATAGTCTCCGCCTTGCTGTATCCCAAAAATTCCGTATCCGTCGCGGTCAATAAAGGTTTTTTTACTGCGTTCAGCCCAACGCATGGACATTTCAACCGATTTTTTCACCTTGTCGTGAGGTGCCGGCAATTTGACACATTCATCCATACACATCGTTATATTCGAATCGAGTTTGTGCTGAATTTTGATGGATTCTTCCGGACTTAAAAAATATTTTTTGCCATCAACGTGCGAACTGAAAGCTACGCCTTCTTCGCTCAATTTTCTTAAACCCGACAAGCTCATCACCTGAAAACCTCCGGAATCGGTAAGTATCGGCTTTGGCCAGTTCATAAATTTATGCAAACCACCCATTTTTTCAACCAAGTCCGCTCCGGGACGAAGCATCAGATGATAAGTGTTTCCCAGCAAAATTTGCGCTCCTGTAGCTGCAACAGACTCCGGCATCATCGCTTTTACCGTCGCGCAAGTGCCTACCGGCATAAAAGCCGGCGTATCAATTGTTCCATGTTTGGTGTGGAGTTTGCCTAAGCGGGACTTGCCGCTCTTTTTTAAGACTTCAAACTTTAGTGCCATTCTTTCCTCTGTATTATTTTTATTTCTTGGAATAATGCTACACTTCGTAAAATTTGGCAAGAATTTTAATTTTTTTGAAAATTTTATTGACTCTTCTTTGTTTTTTTACAAAACTAGACAAAACAATAATCTTATGAGAGAGTCCAATGAAATTTTTTTCAAACAATACATTAGGGGATGAGACTATTTCTTTTAACTCAAATTCTAAAGAAAATGAGCAAACGAAAACCTTTATTCTTTATCCGCCAGAGGCTTTTACAGATAAACGCTTCGAAGAAGTTATTGCCAAAAAAACTTTAGAAAATATGACTGATGAGCAATTTCTAAAAATCTTTAGCCAACAGAAAGAGGAGGTTGATTTAGAAAAAATTGTTCCTGAGGCAATTAATAACGACGCATTTGTAAAATTTGCAAATAATTCTTTGGATAATACTCTGCAAGAAGTCATTAACTATGCCTTAGACGGCAAAAAAGATGTTAGTTACGGCTTATTATTTCAACTTTGCGATTTTACGCCTGAAGAACAACAATATATTGCTTTGAACAAAACAGCCGAACAAATTCAAGAGGCTTTACCCGAATTTATGGAATTGCGTTTTGCGAACTTACCTTATTTAACACATTTAATCAGCTTTATTGAGCATGCTGACAAAATTCATAAAGGACGCGAAAGAGGAACTATCGGTTTGCCGATGATGGAAGCTCAAGAGCTCTATCAGGAAGCTCAAACTTATGAAAGTATATTAAAACCCGCTCAACAAGCTAAAATGTATTATTTGCAATCAGAAGTTTTTCGTAAGTCTAATGTTATGCCTAACTCTTACGGAGAAGGTCCGGCTTGTGAAAGCGAATTGCAATGTTTGCTCAAATCATTGGTCAATAGTGATGACTTGAAAATTGTTACTTGTTGCCATGACCGTTTAAAAAGCCAATCTAAAAATGTAAACAGCCAAATCTTTAGAGAGAATACAAATAATATTATTGCGGCATATAAACGTGTTTTGGCAAAAACAAAAGCACCTGATGAAAAATACAGAGCAAATAAAAAATTGGCTTCTCTTTACTGGGATAAGACGGAAAATAAAAATATTACCAAACAATTGGATGCTAAAGATAAAGCTAATTTGAGATGGAGTGCTTATTATTTGAAACAAGCTTATGAAAACGCACCTAAAAATAACTGCTTTTCTACCTTAAACGATATGCTCAAAATTTATCGCTTGTTGAACAATCCGCAAATGATTTTCAATATCAAAAAAGAAAGATTAAATTATTTGCCTGCACAAGACAAAATTAATGCCTCAATTGATTTAGCCGCGGAAATGCCTGATAAGTTTACTCCAAAAGATATTGAAGGAATTTGGTTGTCTTTGAAAAAAGCCAAAATTGCTGATGAGAGTAAATATATTCTGGGGCAAAAATATATTGATTATTTGCCTAAATTAACTCAAGATAAAACTTATATTTCAAAAGCTGAAAATGAATTTAACCTGCAAAATTTAAAGGCTATCTTTACTCTTAAGCGTAAGAAAAGTAGATAGATTTTACTTTGCAATAAACAAAAAACACCGCCCGAGGCGGTGTTTTTTGTTTATTGCTTAGGGTTAGAATGGTGCTTCACAGACAAATCCTGTTACGGTAGAAGAAGTACAACTCTTACTACCACATACGCCATCAATTGACCCTCCTGAACAATAACCACTTCCAGTACTTGTATGATAAGTACAATCAAAACATGACCCTGATCCTCTATCAAGAGCACAGGCATGTTTTCCTGATGCTAATCCCCAATTTAATCCTCCATTTGTTTTCGAAACACAAATAGAATTGGCCGTACTAGCATCTCCTTGCCCCATTGCCACTGCTAAAATACCATGTTGTCCGGTACTATCCACTTCAACAACTTTACCCAAAGCTATCCCATCTTTCACATAGGTATCCCCGACCTTGTATGTCGTTGGAGTAGGTGTCGGAGTAGGTGTAGTTCCACCTGTTAGGTTAGACATATCCAAAACACAAAACACATCGAATGTTGAGCCGCAATCAGTAGATGCATTAAAGCGTCCTGTACTTAAATTTAAAGAGCAACCATAGGACGTCGAATCAGAACATGAGCCTAATAAATCTTTTGATAATCTGTAAGATGAGGTTAATTTAGCTAATGCATTATTAATTTGCGTTTTATAGGTATATACTTCATATAATTGTGTCTTATTAATATATTGCCAGCCAGATGTACCATAAGGTGCATAGGAGTTACATTTTCGAGTTAATGCGTCAGTTCCCCAGCCTATACATTTTTCCGCTTGTGTTTCGACAGGAGAAATTGACAAAATAAGTCCTGAGAGATTTATAAGTATTCCAACTGGTTTTTTTAACGGAACAGGCTCAGAAGAATATGTTCCGTCAGAATAAATAATATCCCCAATAGCGATGGCTTTATTTCCATCTTGG
>CASFNK010000040.1 GCA_949295995.1 uncultured Pseudomonadota bacterium | reverse complement strand
AATGAAATATACACTATTTTTATTTATCATGGTAATACTCACAAATTGTTGGCATCGCTCAGCGCAAGCTGTTGAAGTCGGCGATATATACTACCATGATGGAACCTTTGATAGAACCGTACGCGATGATAAAGTTCCGGTCGGGTTAGTGTATTGGGTTTCCGCTCGGCGCGACCATGGTTATATTATGACTTTAGACCAACCCGCTGCCATGACTTACGTTTCAGCTCAATCCTATTGTAATAGTTATGTGACTTTAGGTACTAAAAAGGGGGAATGGAAACTCCCGAATGCAATGGAAATTCTCCGTATGGGCAATGAGCGGATTAACGGCGTCAGCAATACCAAATTTGCGACCTTAAATGCCAAACTTAAAACTCTGCCTACTGGTCAGGAACTTTTGGCAGATAGTTGGTATTGGATAGAATCTCGTGGTTATGGAATCACATATCTTAATAAGTATGGTTTTTCTACTGATGCCCAAAACAGGAATATGTTCTATCCGCGCTGCGTGAAAGGATTTTAACCTTTTCTGTCTCAGAGATATTATTATGTTATGCATTTCTTTCTTAAACCGGGAGTGGCGTTAGCGCTCCCGGCCGCATAAGTAACCACCTGTTTGCGCCTACTTTCAAGTTAGTCCTCAATCCATTAAGCGCAAACGCGGCTCATTATGTAACGGCCGCTTGAAACATATTGTTTCGGCGCCGCCTAACAACTTCGCGACGTTGGAAACCTAAATGCGCTGCGGCTTCTATCAAAGCCTTGCTTATTGATGTTTCCTGACCCTGCGGTAAAAAAACTTTCACCGAAAGTTTTTTCATCCTTGGCGTTTCTTGCTCCTAAGTTCGCTATGTCTCACTAACTCGCTTCGGTCACTTCCAACTAATGCACTCTTTCGGGTTTGTCCTACTTATTTCGTGAAATAGTCTTAACTAGGCAAAACTATATTGTTTAAGATTTTGATTAGCTAAAATTTTACTGATGGTTGCTTCAAGTTCTTCTTGTTGGTGCGATTCGATAATCTCCACAATTTCCACTTCTTGACGATCCAAACGCCGATTAATACCGATGGAATCATAATATCCCTTAGAAGTATTATGAAGTTTGGCCGCCTGCAAACTATCTCCTTGAGCATAATAATATTGCGAGAGCATTTTCTGCGCATTAGCTATCTGCCGTTGGTTCATTTCCTCATCGGCAAGGTTTAATACATTCTGATAAGCTTTAGTGGCTTGAGTCTCATTTTCGGCCAACTGATACATATCGCCAATTCTGTTCCAAGCATTAATATTTTGCGGATAAAGCTCAATTGCCAACTCAAATGCTCCGGTTGCCAAATGCACATCGGCAATTGCCGCCAGAGTTCCGAAAGTAACGGCATAATTTGAGGTAGTAGCAAACATTTCATCGCGTTTAGGGCTTTCGGGCAATACGGCTGCCTTATCAATATTATCATCCATCAAAGCCTCAAGCAAAGACAATGCCGGTGAACTATCACCCATGGCCAAATTATAAAGAGCTTTTTCCTCATCGGGCAGTTTTTTAGTATTACGCAGCGGTGTAAAGCGTCCGTTAATGCAAAGAGCGATAAAATCTTTTATTGCGTCAATCGTCTGCAAGATAGTTTCTTCTGATTCCTGAGCCATATTTCTAAACATAAC
The DNA here is from genome assembly GCA_949295995.1 of uncultured Pseudomonadota bacterium. Classification (GTDB taxonomy): domain Bacteria; phylum Pseudomonadota; class Alphaproteobacteria; order RF32; family CAG-239; genus Scatocola. The sequence continues at coordinate 2,615 of CASFNK010000040.1, read as the reverse complement.
GGTTTGCGCAATTTTAAGGTCATCGACATTACGCCCGAGCATATCAATAATCAAGCCCAAGAGTTCAGAAAGTTGTTTTTTGCTTTGTTGATATTGGAGCGGAATATCCGGAGGTTCGGGCAAATTTTCCATATCTTTAAGCTTGCCTTTTTTCCAGTCCAAATCCAGCACATTATCGTTTCTGGCCACCATTCGTTTGGGCAATTCGGTTACTTGCTCCTGCCCACGATCTTTTTCTTCCTGTTCTTTTTTCTTTTGTTCGGCCCGAGCTTTTTCCTCGCGCGAAGCTTTTTCGGCGACGGCAATTTCTAGTTCTCGTTCCAGCTCTTTTTCCAGTTCTTCTTGGCGAATTTTTTCGATTTCGGCCGCATCGGCATCATCGTCCATACTTTCAAAAAAAGACTTAGAGCGCTTTTCGCTGTCTTTGTTACGGTTTTGCTCCAAACGCAAAAAAGATGACAACGATTTCATGTATAAAACCACAATCAAGAGCAAAAATAAGACAATTGCCAACATCATCAACACAATAGACAGGGTGCGCAAATTTCCGCTGTTGGACAGATAATGGTCCATAAAATTACTCATGCCCTCAAATTTGCTGCTGATGGCCGTCTGAATTTCGCCTAAAGAAAGCAATGTTATCATCTCGTTAAACATATTTCGTTCAACACCGTTTACAAAATAGATTTTTACTATTAGTATTACTTTAACTAAAGATATTATACACTTACCGTAAAAAAGACAATAAATAGTTAAGAAATGAGTTATTTCGGTCAGAAAAAGAAGCAAAAGCGCATCAATATCTTTTTGGCAGTTAGTCTGAGTCTGGTTGCCATAGTGCTGTTTTTGGCGCTGATGTTTCCGGATACGTCCTTTTTCCGTTGGGTTGACGGGGCTCGTTTCCACCTTTACTTGTTTTCACTGTTTTTGATGTTATATGCGCTGTTTTACCGCAAGACCATATACGCTTTTAGTGCTTTGTGCTTATTAGTCTTTAACTATACTATCATTTCATCCAGCACCAATTTGTTTTATAACGTGTTGGTCAAAGGCAAAGCCACTCTTAATGTGGTCTATCACGAAGGGCGCACTGCTTTTCCCGAGATTGTCGAAAGTGTTGGTTCACCGGCTCGTCGTATGGGTAAGGTTAGACTATCCCCCGGACGCGAGGCGGTTTTTGCCACTTTCCGCCAAAATCGCCGCCGCTTTACGGTAATGCAGCTAGACTTAGAAGATTTGACTCCGGAAGAAACTCCGACCATATACAACAATTTGGCAGAATTTGTCTTAAGCCAAGATGAACCGCTGATTTTGGTAGGCAATTTCGGCATTCCGGCCTGGTCACCGGTGTTTAAGAATTTTTTGCAAAAGAGTTCGTTAGAGGTTAAAAACCGCATTATGTTCACCGACGGTAAACATATTTTCAATCCGTTTTGTGTTCCCAGCGTCAATGTTTTGGCTTATAAAAATGTCGGCATCAAAAACATTGAGTTCCAATCGCGCGATAAAGAAAACAACCTTCCGTTGCGGATAAAATTTGAGCTGGAATATAATTAACCAAGCTGTTGCAGTTGTTTTTTTAGTTGTTCGACCAGTTCGTCCGCTTCAAAATTTTGGGCATATTCCAAAGCCAGCTCAAGCGTTTTGCGAGCTTGGTCCACATTGCCGCATTTTTGTTCAATGAGAGCAATGTTTGCATAATCAACCGCCGCACAGTTAAAACGTTCGTTTCGTTCTTCAAAACTCACTGCCTGCATAAATAGCCCCTTGGCCCGCTGGAATTCTTTTTTCTGCAAAAAAATCAAGCCGAGCAAATTATAAGCATTTGCCACGTGAAAACAACTTTCCTGCTTGGCGGCTTGTTTGGTAATTTGCCGCAAAATTTTTTCAGCCGATTCGTTTTTCCCGAGTACAAAATAAGCACTTGCCTGCATATACTTCATTTCCAAAATTGCCGATAGATTTTTTCTGGGTTTATAAAGACTGAGCGCCTTTTGAGCGGAAAAAATCAGCTCATCATACTTCTTTTGAGATAAATTGATGTAACTCAAAATATCCCAACTAAAGGCTTGCCCCTGAAGATTGTGAAGTTGCTGATGAATTTTTAGTGCTTTTTCGGCTGTCTTTCGCGCTTTAGAATTTTGTTTTTGAGCTAAAGAGAGCAATGCTTGCTGATTTAAGATTTCAGCCTCACCGCGTTCTCGATTGTTCTTCAGATTAAGATTTAAGGCTTTTTCAAAATAGCTTTCCGCCTCTTCAAACCGATTTTGCGCCGCGTTTAACATTCCAAGATTACCGAGAGCCTCGGCTTGGAGTTCGGCAAGTTGGAGTTTCTTAAACAGCCCCAACGCACTTTCAAACATCGTCTGTGCCACATCGCTCACGGCAGATACTCGATAAATCGTCCCCAGTTGCAAATAGGCGATTCCCGCCTCGGCCAAGCAGCGCTCTTTTTCAAAACATTTTACCGCCGCCGAAGCATTTTGCGATGCCTCTTTCATTTCGGAGGCTTTAGTCATTTCAATACTTTGGATATAATATTTCACACCGCGCGCGTATCGCGAGGCCGATTTTTCTTTGATGCTTTCAGCTGTGGTAAAAGCTTCCGATTCTTT
>CASFNK010000039.1 GCA_949295995.1 uncultured Pseudomonadota bacterium | reverse complement strand
TGATAAAAAAAGATGTTCTTAATTAAATTAGTGAAAGGGAGCAAGTATGCCTCTGAAAATTGAACTTAAACCCCACGAAAGTATTATTATCGGCGAATCGCTGATTACCAATGATGGGGAAAGGACTCGTTTTTATATTGACGGAAACGTACCAATCTTGCGTGAAAAGTTTATTTTGCGCGAGAAAGAAGCAAATACGCCAAGCAAACGAGTGTATTTTGTGGTTCAGCAAATGTATTTGTCGCGAGATCCAAGAAAACTCCAAGATTTGTACTTGGAATATGTGCGCGATTTGCAAAATGCCGCTCCGAGCTTGATTCCATATATTAAACCCGTAAACGAAAATATTTTGAAAAACGACTATTATGCCGCAATTAAAGAAGCCGGCAAGTTGGTAGCCAAAGAAGATGAACTGTTTGGCGAGGCTTTGCGCGGAAATATATAGTTTTTTTTAAGCTAAGTTTTTAAAACATCGCCTTTGGGCGATGTTTTTTTGTATTTTTCTTTAACTTTCTGTTAATAAAATTTAATTTTTTATTTACACTTATTAATTTTTTTTAATAACCTAAAGCCAGAATTCTTGAAAGTCCAATTTTTGGAGATATAAAATGGCTGATATTTCATTAACCGCAAGTATGCGTTCCAACCTCTTATCGTTGCAGAACACTCAATCTTTGATGGATATGACCCAAGAGCGCCTTTCCACCGGAAAAAAGGTTAACTCCGCAATCGATAACCCTTCTTCTTATTACGCTTCTCGTTCGTTGACTAACCGCGCAAGCGATTTGAATGCTTTGCTGGACAGTATGGGACAAGCAATCCAAACTATTCAGGCGGCAAACGAAGGTATTGAAGCAATTACGTCTTTTGCCGAACAAGCTAAAGCTATTGTTAACTCGGCAAGAGATATTCCCAGCAATTATGATAAATATTCCATCACTTCTAATGATGTGAGTACTGCCGGTTTGGCTGCCGATGATGTGTTGATTGTGGACAGTCGCGAAGACATGAGCGAGTTTACTCTCACTTTCGGCGCTGCTGATGCAGAGAAAAAGTTTAATGTCTATGTCAACGGAGAAGCTCATGAAGTGGAATTGGAAACAACTTCCAACGATGCTGCCAAGGCTGCCGCAGACGCTAAAACTAAACTGCAAGCTTTAGGCTTGATTGTAGAAGATGGTGATGCTGCTGGTTCATTAAAGGTTCGTTCCAAAGACGGTTCGGATATCTATTGGATTAATGACGGTACTGATGGTATCGGAACTGCAACAACCGCCGCAAAAAGCGTTACATTAGAGGCAGCTGACATTGCAAACTCTGCTGCTTTGGCCGCAAAACTGACTACTGGATTGGGCACAACAGCAACAGTCGAAGTTAATGCCGATCAAATTACCATTATGGCGGAAGGAAAAGAGTTTGTGGTGGCCGGAGATGCTGCCGATAAGCTCAATATGGCCGACAGCCGTAAATCAGGAAATGCAAATGAGCCTGTGGCAGAGCGCGTTAGCTATGCTGAACAGTTTAACAAAATTTTGGTGCAGATTGATCAGCTGGCTCAAGACTCCGGTTATAAAGGGGTTAACCTCTTGCAAGAAAATGACCTGAAAGTTATTTTCAATGAATACAGAACTTCTGATTTGATTGTGGAAGGCAAGGATGCATCGACCAAAGGGCTGCAAATGTCTGAGGCTGTGGGCGATTGGCAAAAAGATGCCGATTTAGAAATTTCTTTACAACAAGTGGAAGATGCTATTAATACACTTAGAACTATGGCTTCTGAATTTGGTACTAACTACTCAATTATTCAAAGCCGTGAGGACTTTACGGAAAACTTGGTCAATGTGTTGGAAGAAGGTTCCGACAAATTGGTCTTGGCCGATATGAACGAAGAATCGGCAAATATGCTGGCATTGCAAACCAGACAGCAATTGGCTGTCAACTCTTTGAGCTTGGCTTCGCAAGCGGCTCAAGCAGTGCTCAAATTATTCTAAAGTCTATCTTAATAAGTATCAGTCAAAAAAAGCAGAACTCAACAGTTCTGCTTTTTTTATGTTAAAAACAGTGACTATATTTGAGACCTAATACATAACTTAATTCAAGAAAAACTCACTTAACAATAAAAAAATGCAGTGATATTGATTAATTTTTTAGTAAC
>CASFNK010000038.1 GCA_949295995.1 uncultured Pseudomonadota bacterium | reverse complement strand
TATTATAATAATGAACGTTGTCAGTGGAGCTTAAACAAAATGACACCGGCTCAACGCCGATGCCATTTGCTTAATTCTCCCTCTTGACTTAATCCTCCTCGGGACTTTTTTTATTTGTCCAATTTATGGGGTACAGATCAGCTTGGCGGGGCTTATTTTTACTTATGTAATGGGAAAATTTGGACACCTTGGTTGGTTGATACTTCTTCTTCGGTGATTGTTTCCGTAACAGCCGTTCCTTTGAGAAGAGAGCTTACTTGATTGCCGGCACTTTTAGGTTGGGTTAGCTCAGGGGAAAGCGGATAGGCATCTTTAGGCAAACGCAGTAACATATAGCCGGAACCGCCACCGTAAGCCGGTCCTGAAAAACCAATTGAATAATAACCACCGATAAAGCCAAAATCTAAATCAATATAGTCAATTGCAAATAAGGTTTTAATGGTGGTTTGACCAATGGTGGTCATTTTGCAGGTATAGCCTGAATCCTCTAAAATGATATTATTGACGTTTTTGACATACATCAGGCTCTTGGCTGGGGTACAATCGGGCGTTTGTCCATTGTATGTTACGTTGTAGTTCAATATTAAACCTAATTGCGTGTTGCCTTTGCCAACCGAAACATCGGTGATTTTAACCGAATCTATGTAAGCATAAGCCGGTGTAATCCCAACCGTAATCGGCATGGTAACAAAAGATTCCGTGCAGGTGTGGCTACCGGGGTTGGCGGCGCAAACAAGAGCCGTTTTGTGATTGTTATTGTCAAAAAGGTGTAGAAGGCTATTATATATATACTCTCTGGACATGGATAGTTTGGCGGCGGCGCATTGTTTGCTCCGGCAGACGACTACTGAATTAGGGGTTTGGAGCTGACCATTATATGCTGAACCCATGTAACTTCCCGGATGTGTCATAAACCAAAAGGTATCATGGAAAGAACATCCGGTAATCATAAACGCCATAATGCAAGGAAAAAATGTATATCTTAATTTAAACACGATATTAAACCTTATTTGACATCTGTTAATTTATTCGTATCATAAGACAAAGTTTGTTAAACAACAAAGTTTTTTTTTAGGTTATTCAGCGGATTTTATGTTTTAGACTCGGCTTGGGGAGGAGTATGTTAAAATATGATAAAATGGATTTTATTGGCTATAGGGTTTCTTTCTTCGCAGGTTTGGGCGGGGGAAGTTAAGGTTACCGACGGCGATAGTTTGGTGATGCAAGGACGAAGAATTCGCTTGCAGGGAATTGATGCTCCCGAATACTACCAGACTTGCGGTGATAAAGATGGATTGGATTATCCTTGCGGGCAAAAAGCTCTTGAGTTTATGCGTCGTTTGGTCGAGGGCAAAAATGTGTCTTGTAAAAAAATAGCGACAGACATTTATAAGCGTGATTTATCCGAATGTTTTGCTAATGGTCAAAATCTTAACCTTAAAATGCTTGCAAACGGATGGGCGGTGGTGTATCGTACAGATAACCCTCAATACTTAAAGGCTCAAAATCAGGCAAAAAAAGCTAAAAAAGGCTTGTGGCAGGGGAAATTTATGACCCCGGAGCTCTATAGAATTTTAATGAAACACTAAAATCTGCCAAAAAGTGGATTTTTCAACAGATTCTTGTTGACAGAGCCGAAAAGTTATGTATAGTGCAAAACAACGTTTTATGTTTAAAATAACGAAATTTTAGGTGAATAAAAATGTACGCAGTAATTAAATCTGGCGGAAAGCAATACAAAGTTTCAACCGGTGATGTGGTTAAACTTGAGAAACTCGCCGCCGAAGAAGGTAAAGAAGTCGTTTTTAACGAAGTTTTGGCTCTTGATGATGTTATCGGTACTCCTTTGGTTGCCGGTGCCAGCGTTAAAGCTCAGGTTTTAAAACAAACCAGAGATGATAAAATCATTGTTTTCAAAAAGAAAAGAAGACAAAATTATCGTCGTAAAAACGGTCATAGACAGAGCATCACTCTGGTTAAAATTACCGATATCCTTGGTAAATAGTTTTAGTTTTAGGAGATTAAGTTATGGCACATAAGAAGTCAGGCGGTAGTTCTAATAACGGACGTGATTCCGAAGGACGCCGTTTAGGTTTGAAAAAAAGCGGTGGTCAAGCCGTTATCCCCGGTAACATTATTGTTCGTCAACGCGGTACTAAATATCATCCGGGTGAAAATGTCGGCTTGGGTAAAGATCATACCATCTTTGCTACTGCAGAAGGTAAAGTTGAATTCAGCAAAAAAGCCGGTGATAAAACAGTTGTTTCTGTTGTTACCGAATAATTGTTGAAGAAATTCAATCGGTGGAGGGGGTGTTTATCATCCCCTTTACTTTTCTTAAAATATTGGTATCTTATATTTCTCGTGAATTGTTGAAGTGAAGCAAAAAATATGAAGTTTTTAGATCAGGCAAAAATTTTTATTCAATCCGGCGACGGTGGAGCCGGCTGCGTTTCTTTCAGGCGTGAGAAATATATTGAATTCGGTGGTCCAAACGGTGGCGACGGCGGTAAAGGCGGAAGTGTTTATTTTGAGGCGGTTGAAAACCTCAATACTTTGATTGATTTTCGCTATAAGCAGCATTTTAAAGCTCATAAAGGGCAAAATGGTATGGGGTCTCAAATGACCGGAGCCAAGGGCGAAGATATTGTTATTAAAGTGCCGGTCGGAACCGAAATTTTGGCTGAAGACCAAAAAACAGTCATTGTTGATATGGTAACTCCCGGACAATTGTTCTTAATTGCCAAAGGTGGAGACGGCGGTCGAGGGAATATGCAGTTTAAAACCTCAGTCAACCAAGCACCACGTTATGCTGAACCTGGGTGGCCAGGGCAAGAAATGTGGGTTTGGTTGCGCTTGAAAGTGATTGCCGATGTCGGACTTATCGGACAACCTAATGCCGGTAAATCTACATTCTTATCGGTCGTTACCAAAGCACGTCCGAAAATTGCCGATTATCCGTTTACAACCTTGCATCCAAACCTTGGGGTGGCTTGGGTTGACAACTATGAAATGGTGATTGCCGATATTCCGGGGCTTATTGAAGGAGCGCACGAAGGTACCGGTTTGGGAGATAGATTCTTAAAACACGTGGAACGTTGTGCGGCATTTTTACACATTGTTGATGCAACGGTTGATGATGTGGTGAAGGAATATCAGGTTATTCGTAAAGAGCTGGAACTCTATGATGAAAAATTGATGCAAAAGCCCGAAGTTGTTGCTTTGAATAAGTGTGATGCCTTAACGCCAGAGGAAGTTCAGGCTAAAATGGAGGCTATGGAGAAAGCTCTCGGTCATAAGGTTTATGCAATGTCTGCTATTGCAAGACAAGGAATATTTGACTGTTTGCTTGATTTGAATAAATATATTACAAGAGACAGAGCACATAAAGACGAACAAGAATCTGTAGAAGAAAACGGACAAGAAAAAACTTGGTCTCCAATCTAGGAGATAACTATTTTTTTAAGGAGTGAAAACGTGGCAAAAGCAGCTGCAAAACAAACCGAAGTAAATGACGAAGATAAAGTTTTGGAAATTATTGAAAAAACTTTGGAAGATAATAAAGCTGAAGATGTGGTAGTTATTGACCTAAAGGGCAAAACATCAATCGCTAATCAAATGGTGGTCGCCAGTGGTACTTCCCAACGCCATGTAGCGGCTTTGGCTGAAAAAGTTCAAGAAAATTTGAAAGCTGCCGGTTTCCCATCAACTTCCGAAGGGGAAGAAAAAGCCGATTGGGTGTTGATTGATGCTTTTGATGTGATTGTTCATATCTTTAAGCCTGAAGTCAGAGCTTTTTATAGTTTGGAAAAAATGTGGTCGGCGCTTAAGTCCCGTTCCGGTGAATAGTATTTTTGTTGTAAAAAACACTTCCGTTATTCTTACGGAAGTGTTTTTTTTTACCAATTTTGTTTATTTAGAAATTCTTTAATAGAAGATAACGAAATTTGTTCCTCCAATATAAAATTGGGGAGATATTCTTGGTCCCAAGATTTGTATAAACATAATTCTTGATTGTATTCAAAAATTAAATTTCTATCAATAGAACGGTTTTCAAAAACTCCCGTTATCTGACCTAGGTAATTGTTTAAGTCACTTACATCTTTTTGGTAGCGTTGTTGAAGCTCGTACAAAAAGCGTAGGAGATATCTTAAAACTTCTTCATCAAAACCGTCAATGACTTGTAAGTTAAGTTGTTCTGTTATTTTTTTCTTTGTTTTTTTAGGATAAAAGAAAAAATCACAGCTATTTTGCAAAAAATATAAGGGATCATCAGAATTAATATCTGTGATACTAAAAAAGTAAGTGCCAGCTATCTTTAATAGGTCAATTAGCAAAGAGCAACGTCTTTGGTATAAATCATTATTCAATTTGTTTTGCTGTTCAAGTTTATTCAATAATGTTCCTATATAAGCTCTTTTCCATATACTTTTTAATGAGAGCATTTCTGCTGTTAGACTTTCCTTTTTAGGGTAATTCTGCAAAAAATGCATAAATTTGTTTTCAAAAGCAGATAGAATAGATTTATTTTTCGCTATTTTCTGTTTGAGTTGTTCGGGATAGTTTTGTTCCTTTATATCTAAGAGCAGAAGACCATCTATATAAACTTTAATCGGAAATTGCGACAAATAATGAATTTCTGCAATGGAGCGACATCCCCAAAAAGACCATTTAAGCAGAGCGTTAATATCTTTTTCGCAGTTATGTAACTTAATAGTTTCTTTGCGGTGTTTTAAGAAAATCTCTTGATAGTTATTTTTTTGAATAACTTTTTTTACTTTTGCCTTTTCAATAATAGTTTTCATAATTTTCATATTTTTAACATGGTACAATAATAGAAATTTCTGCTTATATTATTCTTTAAAGATAAAAAAACAAGAAGATTTTTTATATGAGGAAAAACAAAAACGCTCCTCAGAAGAGGGCGTTTTTGTTTTTTTGTTTATTCAAAAAATCTTCTGTCAACCAAGTAGAGTTGGTTGCCTCTAAACTTGATGAAGTAGTAGCCTTCGGAAGCTGGGTAAATCCAACCTAAGATGTTGTGCTCAAATTCTGGTAGGCTAAAATGGTCAAATTTGACCATTTTTTTATCAACCTCATACTCAAAAACTTCGTTTAAGAATTCATAGGCTTGTTTGGGTGAACAAATGGCCTTTTTGCTTTGGGTTACGCACAGAGTTTGTTTTTTGGAGGTATCCTTTTCTCCCAAAGTTTCAAATTGTAGGTCGTTTTTAGCCAAGTAGGCTTGAATCTTGTTTTTGATTTCTGATTTTGTTTCCATAATAATTATTCTGTTAAAGGGTTTATTGTTTCTATCCAATTACAGATTTGGCAGAAGGTGTCATGTTTGATGCCGTCAAAAGTGTCGGTGCGGAAATAGTTCAAATTTTCGTGTTCATACCACATAAACTCGTCGTCTAATATCAGGTGATATTGGACGTCGTATTTTTGCAAGATGTTTTTTACATAATCCTGACGATTGGTACGGACAGGAACAATCGGTTCTTGCGGATGAAGATCCAAATTATAAACGCCATATTCTTGTTCAAACATGGTTTTGAGTTCTGCTTTGCTGTAAGACCCAGGGGTCGATGATATCGGAATAAAATATGCCGGTAAATTTGCCCGCCAGGCAAAATAGGAAAGTATCCTAATCATGGAGTGGCTAAAAGGGGCAATTTGCCGCTGGTTATAATTTGGCAGCCATTCAGCATAGGTTTTTACGACACCATCATAGTCAATAAACATATAAATATGAGATGTATCCATAAAAATAGGTTTTAGATGATTAATAATATTTATTTGCGCTTAATGTATCGGCTTAATCTCAAAATGTCAATCTTTTAGAAGAGGCTTGTTTTTGGGAAAATATTTGTTAGAGTATGGGCAAGGAGAAAAACATGAAGGTACATATTATTGCCATTGGGAAATGCAAAAAAAATTCACCCGAGGCGCAAATTATTGATGAATATGTGAAGCGTTCCGGTTGGGATATTGTGATTAAAGAAAAAGATAACGCCACCCAAGAAGAGGAGGCTAAGTTTTTGCAATCTTCCATTCCGCAAGGGGCAAAAGTGGTGGTGTTAGATGAACGGGGCGAAAACATCAAGAGTTTGGAACTGGCACACAGAATTGAAAACTGGATGCTGAACGGCTGTTCAGATATTTGTTTTCTTATCGGCGGGGCGGACGGACATTTGCAATCGACTCGTGATAAGGCTGACTTAGTACTCTCTTTTGGTAAACTTACTTTGCCGCATATGCTCATGCGCGCAGTTTTGGCTGAGCAAATTTATCGTATTCAGACAATTATCAATCATCATCCGTATCATAGAGAATAAAAAAAGCGGTCTGTTTAGACCGCTTGGGGGGAGAAGGACGATATTTAACGGTATTGTGCCGTAATCTCGCCGTTCTCAATTTTTTTGATCTCAGCCACACCTCGGCGGTAGTGGTTGGTTACTTGATAGACACGGCCATCAAGTAAGAACATTTTGTTTTCAGCAATCGCCAAGACTGTGTTAGGGTCAGCTTCCGTCACATATAGCATGTGCGGCAAGGTGTCTTTTCCGTCTTTAAGGCGGAGTTTGGTTACTGCCAGATTCTCTTTTTCAAGAGCAGCTTTGAAGAGCTCGAAAGCGGTTTCGAGATTTTTTATCTCTTCGGGAAAAATGTGAATTGGCTGTAATGTAATTGCCTTTTTCTGAGCAAGTGCTCTCGTATTGTTTCTTACCTGCTCTTTGATGGCATTAAATAACTCTCCGGCTTCGATTGTAATTTTTTTTGTTTTCATAATAGTAATTTTTTTAAGTTTATAAAAATAGAAAATTTAACTCATTATGTCAAATTTATGTCTAAAGTCAAGGGCAAATGGTAAAAAATTTTTTCTTAGAGGTTCTTCATGCCTAAAAGTTCAAGTTCTTTAATTTTATCTCGATAGACCATCGCTTCCTCAAACTCCAGATTTTGAGCGGCTTCCTTCATCTTGCGGGTATATTCTTTGAGCTTCTTATCAATATTCTTCAAATCTTCGACTTCTTGTTTGGTTTCTTGTTTGAGGAAGTCTGTTTCCGTCATCTCTTTGAGCGAGGAGGCGATACTCTTTTTGATGGTTTGCGGGGTAATGTTGTGTTCTTGATTATAGCGAATTTGTTTTTCACGACGGCGGTTGGTTTCCTCGAGTGCGTCGGTGATGGAGCCGGTCATGCGGTCAGCATATAAAATAACACGTCCGTGTGCATTGCGGGCTGCACGTCCAATGGTTTGGATGAGTGAACGGGTGGAGCGCAAAAAACCTTCTTTGTCGGCGTCTAAGATAGCAACAAGCGAACATTCGGGAATATCAAGTCCTTCTCGCAAAAGGTTAATGCCGACCAAAACATCAAACACGCCTAAGCGCAAATCACGGATAATCTCTATGCGCTCAAGCGTGTCAATATCTGAGTGCAAATAGCGAACTTTGATGCCGTTTTCGTTGAGATATTCAGTTAGGTCTTCGGCCATCTTCTTGGTAAGGGTGGTAACTAAAACCCGCTCTTTTTTTTCTATGACTTTACGACCTTCTTCCATAAGGTCATCGACCTGATTTTCAACCGGACGGACAATACACTCCGGATCGGTTAGCCCCGTCGGGCGAATGACTTGTTCGGCAAATACACCTTGGCTTTGAGCTAGTTCCCAATCTCCGGGGGTGGCCGAAACAAAAATGGTTTGTCCGCGCATAGCATTCCACTCTTCAAACCTTAAGGGGCGGTTGTCCACGCAAGAGGGAAGCCTGAAACCATAATCTGCCAAAGTTTTTTTACGGTTATAGTCGCCGCGGAACATTCCGCCGATTTGCGGGATGGAGATATGGCTTTCATCAATAAATATCAACGCATTAGGCGGAAGATATTCAAATAAGGTCGGAGGTGGTTCGCCCGGTTTGCGGCCGGTGAGATAGCGCGAATAGTTTTCAATGCCTTTGCAATGACCGGTGGTTTCCAACATCTCTAGGTCAAAGCGTGTGCGCTGTTCAATTCTTTGCGCTTCCAACAACTGATTGTTTTCCTTAAAACGTTCAATTGTTTCGGTCAGTTCTTTTCTTATTCCCGTAATGGCTTGCGAGATGGCAGGGCGCGGTGTTACATAGTGGTTGGCAGGATAGACCGTTACCTCTTTAAGTGATGCTGTCCTTTTGCCCGTTAAACTATCAAATTCATAAATTTCATCAATCTCATCGCCAAAAAAGGAAATGCGCCAACCTCGGTCCTCATAGTGCGCCGGAAAAATATCTAAGACATCTCCTTGAACGCGAAAGGTGCTGCGTACAAAGTTGGTTTGATTGCGCTCATACTGCAACTCGGCTAAATGTTTGCAGACGTCGCTCATACTCAATGTGTCGCCAACTTTTAGAGGAATGGTCATGGCTGAGTAAGATTCAACATCGCCTAGACCATAAATGCAGGATACCGAGGCGACGATTATTACGTCGTTACATTCCAAAATGTTGCGTGTGGCGGCGTTGCGCATTCTATCAATTTGTTCATTCAATGCCGAATCTTTTTCAATATAGGTATCGGTTTTCGGAACATAGGCCTCGGGTTGGTAATAATCATAGTAAGAGACAAAATACTCAACATGGTTGTTGGGAAAAAATTCTTTCATCTCACTATATAATTGTGCCGCTAAAATCTTATTGGGTGCCATTATCAAAGCCGGTCTTTGGCAATTTTCAATTACTTTGGCCATGGTGAAAGTTTTACCACTACCGGTAACGCCTAATAAAACCTGATTCTTTGAGCCTGAATTTATACCGTCGCAAAGCTCTTTGATAGCACAGGGTTGGTCGCCTGAGGGAGAAAACGGACTGTTAATGACAAATTTATTGAGATATGTTGCCATCGGTTGAAGCGTCCTCTATCAGAGATTTATTATAAATTTTTGTAAAGTTGCTGAAAGTTTCAATATCACTAACGGCTTTATCTATGGTGCGAATATTGAGTTGTGAATTATCCAGTGTATCGGTGAGAATACTAAATGCGCTGTAGTATTTTGTTCCTTCAAAATAAGGCATAAATTTGTTGCGTAGGCGAACAATAACTGTTTCTCGTCCGGCTTTTTTCAGCGCGGTTGCCCAATCTAAAATATAATTTATCTGCTCTTCGCTCAATGCTTTCCCCGGGGTCGGTTGCTCAATTAAATATTTAATAGAATCGGCTGCATTGCCCCACAGACCGCCTTTCCAGAAAATTTCGCTCTTTAATAATAACGCGTTTTTACTATAATCATCTTTTAATAGGTCAAGAGCCAAATTCTCTTGTCCGGTGCCGGCTAAAGCCTTGGCTTTGATGATGCGCCGTTGGAGCTTTAATGTTTGCGGAAGTTCGTTGGTTTGAGTGTTTTCAAGAAGTTTTAAGGCTTCGTGGTTGTTGCCTCTAAATAATTCAATAAGTGCTAATCTGGAACCATAGGTGGCCTGTTCGGTTTTGTTTAATTGTCCACTTTTTAATCTTTCTTCCAATAAATTGTAGGCTCTATCTAACAAATCTACAGCAACGAGGCGGTCAGCCAATTTTTGAATAATGGCATTATAGTATTTGCTCTTGGGGGCTAAGTCTTGATAGTCAATGTAAAGTGCGAGCGCTTTTAAGGCACTTAAATTATCCGCTTGATTGTTTAGGTAAATATCTTCAAATAGTTTGACTTGTCGTCTTTCTATTTTGGGTTTGTCCTCAAGGGGAGATATTTTTTTTAAGTCGTCTAACGTGTTGAGGGCGGATTTATAGTCATAGTTTTTGACGTATAAATTACTCAAATCACTCAGAAGTTGTTTCTTGAATTCTATTTCTCCCCAAGCGTAGCGCAAGCCTTCCAATGCTTCAATGGCTTTAATCGGTGGAACCGCGTTTAACCTTATTTCTAAGTTTGCAATCTTTTTGCGAGACAATGATGAATATTTTAGGTCGTTGCTGTTGGCGGCTTTACGGTATTCCTGAATAGCATTTCTCGGATAACCTTGCATAAGCATCTTTTCGGCACTCAAATAATTGATTTCGGGTTGCAGGTAAGGTTTATTCATGGTTTTAAGAATATCTATGAAACTTTGTGCCGTGATATCATCTCCGGCAGCAATCGCTGTTCTGGCACCAACGCGAGCTATAGCCTTGCGGACTTGAATGGGGTAATTGCGGACAAGATTTAGATAACTAACCAGAATCGCATTATTTTCTGCACTTGGTTCAAGTGCAGATTGCGAAAGTGTTCGCCAAAAAATGGCTTCGTTGATTTCGGGGAGTTTGCCGTAAGAAAACTCCTCGGCGGCAGATTGGTAGCGACCGGCCAAAAAGTTGGCTGCTCCCAACATTCCATGATATCTTTCGGTTTTAGTGAGAGACGATTTCTTTTCTGCAAGTTTTCTTAATATTCCTAAAGCATTAGTGCCTATTCCTTGAGATATATAATATTTGGCTAATTCAAGGGTGGCTTTGTCTTTTTGGTCTGCTTCCGCCTCGATTATCTCTTGCTTTAATTGGTCTTCAACTTCTATAAAATTTTTTCCTAAGAGATCTTTATCAAATTCCGATGCAAGATTGGATAAGGATTCATCTTTTTGGGCTAATTGTTTTTGATGTTTAAGAAGCTCCAGATTGGGGGAAATATTTAATCCACGACGAACTGCTTGGATAGTATAACCGGTATTTCCTCGGCTTAAAGCTATATCTGTTGCGTCAGCACTAAATGCAACACCTTGTACGGTTTGTAGTAATGTTAAGTCCGGATAATCATATTCTTCCTTTATTCCAAGACCTATTTCGGTACTGGTACCGGTAACGATTAAGTCCCCGATTTCCGGATCAATTAATGAGACAACATCGCCCGTGGCGGTTGATGGAATAAATAAGTAAGGTTGATTGTTGATATTGTATTGTGTGTATATAGGTAAAGCTGTTCCTTCTTCGGGAGCATCACGCGTGAATAAGTCAACAATCCACAACAAACCTTCTTTGCGAACGAAGATATTTACTTTTGTCTTGGGATGAATACGGATTACCGTGGCATTGGGATGCGGAAGTTGAATGATTTCATCGGTTAAAGCCGATGCAGAAGTTTGTAAGTCTTCAACGTCTATATTTTGCATGTGGTCAAAAATAACCCATATATATCCGCTTCTTTCAAAAACAGATAAACCTACCGGCATATTCCATGAGAAACTCAGGCTGGAAACTTGGTCAGGCTGAATAGTATCAACTTGCGCATTAGTAAGTGCAGATGATTCTGCTGGTGATAAAGTTTGTGTTAATTTGTTTATCAGAATTGATTTTGAGGCGGATATCTCTTTCGTTTCTTGTTTTTCTGTTTTTATATCTAAAACAATTTTATTATTATGCTCAAATGATTTTATTAGCGGAGCCGGAAATATGATATCTAATCCTCCATCTTTGTTTCCTTGACGCATAATTTGAGAAGCTTGTTCATATTTTGTTAGGTTTTGCGGAATGATGTTCGGTATGGTGTTAAACGAAATAATCGTCTTTTCCGGAGCCGCTTTTACCTTATAACGAGGTTTGTTATTGCCTGAAAATTCAAAAGTGAAACGAGCAAAATCCGTATGTTCTCCGTAAGCAAGTTTTAGAGGAATACTGTTTCGGTTTGTCGGCTCTGAGCTCAGATTCTTTTCTTGGGTTTGAAGTGTAATAATTAAATTGCCGTTTTCTCTCTTATTTTGAACAGTAATCGGCTCTGCAAAAGTTAAGATTAATCCTTTATTGTGGTTGGTAATATCGGCTTTGCTTACGTTTGAAGGTAAATTTTTGACGATTTGATTTAGTGCCTGTGGTTGGCTGAAAGCTAAAAATAGTTTTTGTCCTCTGGTTTCAAGCGTGTAATCAATCGTATCTTGTAGCGGAATATTGATTGTGAATTTTTGGACTTGGGCTTTTGCTTCAGATAAAAAAAGTATCGCACTGCAAAGAAAGGTTTGCAGTAATAATGATATCTTATGTTTTCTGATTATAACCAATTCTAGTTCCGCTTAAAAATTGTTGCCTATGATTTTATCTGTAATTTCTTTCGCTTTTTCCGCTTTCATTTGCGAAAGAATCGCTGAAGAGGTTGATGGTTTCATTTCTTTTAACAAAGATACGGTAACATCAATGTCCAAGGTGTTGAAAATTCTGGCTGCGTCTTTGGGTTTCATGGTCGAATAGACTTTAACAAGAGCATCTATTTTTGCTCTTTCTTTGTCGTTATATTCTTTGATGAGTTTACGTAGCTTTTGCTCATAATCGCGGAGTTGAGCTAAACGCTTGTCAATTTCTTGTTCGGCAACACGGAGTTGAACAGCTTTTTTATCTATTTCCCGACTCCTAATATCTAACGCCTCTCGACGCTCTGCCAGCTCTTGCAAAATCATAATTTCCGATTGGCTAAACGTATTATTGGGGAGTGTTCCGTTCGCGGTGGGTTGCGATGTCGGTGATGATTCAAGTATTTTACTTAAATCGGCCGTTTCTTGGGTATCTTTTTCTTCCGCAAAGGCTTTGCTTTGTGAAATACTGAAATGATTGTTATATGGGCTTTTGAGTGTATCAAATAAATTGTTTACGCGTATTGATAGCGTTAAAACTGCCATAAATATAACCAACGGTAATATACGAAAATGTTGTTTTAGTCTTTTTAACATCATCTAAACCTTATTTTATTGAGCGAAGTGCTTTTAAGAGTTCCATTTCTGCCAAAGAACGAGAATCTTCTTCTTCGTGTTTGGTGTCGTCAATATGATGGGGCATGTTTCCGGTTGGAGAAATTTCTCGACCGGCGTGAATGACATTTTCTAAGCGGTCGGCCAAATTGTCTGCACGCTCATTGATAAATGTTAAATCGTCTTTGAGAGTTTTGGCACTATCAATGACTTCTTTTAAATCCTCAGATGAGTTTTGGGTTACGGTTTTAAGCTTGGGAATCGAATTTTCGGCTTTATAGGTTGCTTCATTGAGGGAAGAAATTAATTGCGATAAACTTTTTTGGTTTTGACGCAATAAGCTTAAATTCTTATTTAGCTTATAAGCATAAATAATCGTCGGTATCAAAAGTATGATTATGGTTAAATTTATGATTAATTCAAGACTATCCATTTTTTTCGGCCTTCCCTTTAATCTTAATAACCACGTTTTCTTCCTTTCTCCCCATTGACCCTATGAATAATGGGACATCTCCGCAAATTATTGTAACATCATCGTGCGGATACATATCTAACGGCAAAAATGAGCCTTTGTCCCATTTGGCTATCTCTCCTAAAGTAACAATTTTTTCTTTGAGAATTGCTTGTAATTCAATATCTGTTTCCCATAGTTGTTCTATAAGATGGTTTTCCCATATTGCATCACGTCCGTATCTTTCTCCCATAAACATTTGCAACAAAAGTTCACGAATCGGTTCCAATGTCGCGTAGGGTATCATTAAATCCATCTTGCCACCTCGGTCTTCCATATCAACTCTTAATCGGGCGACAATGACCGCATTGGATAAACGGGAAATTGTTGCAAAACGCGGATTGGTTTCTAATCGGTCGTAACTGAAGGTTACTGAGGTTATCGGATCAAACGCGGTTGACAAATCCGATAATATGAGTTCAATCATATCTTTTACTAGATTTAATTCAATGGTCGTATATGGACGACCTTCTATCCTCATTGCGGCAGTGCCGCGACGACCGCCTAATAAAACATCAACCATAGAATAAACCAATGAGGAATCAACCGACATTAGGCCGTAATTATCCCATTCTTCAGCTTTGAAGACTCCCAGTAGCGTCGGAAGTGTTAAGGAATCAATATATTCTCCGAAACGCATGGATTCTATGCTGTCAAGCGAGACTTCAACGTTGTCTTGAGTGAAATTTCTGAGCGAGGTTGCCATCATTCTTATCAGACGGTCAAAAACAATATCCAACATCGGTAGGCGTTCGTAAGATACCATAGATGAATTTAAAATTGCTTGTACGCCGGTTTTCAGAGTGTAGCCGTCTTCAGTTTGATCTGGCGTATAGCCAAATAATGTATCAATTTCTTCTTGATTGAGAATTTTTGAATCTCCGTCATCGGAGTTATTGGGTTCCGCATTTCCTTCTCGTACTTCAATTCTATCGGTCCAATCTTGTCCCTTGCTTTCCGAGGTATCGTTTGTTGCGGATTTTTGCTCTTCAACCACTGCTGTAATCCTCTTTAATTATTTTTTTGAATATCAAATGTTTTGAAATTCAGGTTTGAAATTTGTATTGGTGCTGTTACCAGATTTATTCTGTATAGCAATTCTTTTTTTAAATTGTAAAGCCCGTTTGATCCGCTTAGCTCGTCAGGTGTCAATTCTACGATATGTGCCAATAAGGTGTCATTTATTCTCGGGAGTAAGGCTTCTATCGTTTTTATATCATCCACCGAAGATAATTCAATACTTAGTTTTAGTTTTACGGTGGAGCTGTTACCGTTGGAAGAACGGAGATTGGCCGTTAATTCTGGAAGTGAATAGAACACGGTTATGGTGGACGCTGAGCCTTCTTCGCTACTGTTTGATACTATGCTGTATTCTCCATCTAAATTTACGTCTTTTTTTGTAAAAACAATGATGAAGCTAACAACTAAACCTATAACAATTACAATCGGTAAAACATAAAGTAAAACCTTTTTTTTGTTAAAAGGTTTTACTATTTCTTCTTCCTGTTCTTCCGGTTCAATATCCATATTGACCATTTTTTTCCCCATTTTCTCTTTTTTTACTCATTTTACATTATTAATTTTATTAATAAACATTAAAAAGCAACTTATTAAACGGATTTCCTCTTTTTCTTGTTATTTTGTTTTTTTTAACCATTAATTATCGAATATCGGTGTATTGTGAGTTTAATTATAAAACTTAAAATAAGTTGTGTTACAAATATGTTAAATTTTAAGAGCCTCTTTTACTATATCTGGTAATGGTGCTTTCAATATGTTAAAATATCTTGTATCATATTGATGATGAGGAAAAAATGTATACTTGGATGCTGCTTGCGACATTTATTGCTATTATCTACGCGTTTAATCTTTCAACGCGTGAAGATATGACATCGCTTTATACGGTGCCTCAAGCTGAATCTGTCGTGGCTAAGATTGTAACACAGCACAGAGCCGCACAAGATTATATTCGGGATCATCAGCCTCCCGAAAATGGCAATACCGTTGTTTCTTATTATCCGGGGCAAATTGATATTGATGATTTGGAATATTATTTGCCTTATGGGTTTGATAAAACGGAAGAATATACGTCTTTGATTTATTGCTTGGACAGAGAAAGTACAAATTTATCGGCAGCGATAAGTGGTTGTACAGAAGGAGGAGTTAGTTGTTGCAGTAATCCCGATGCAATTACTTATTTGGTTACTTTTGGGTGTATCCCTTCTCGTTGGCGAAATTTAATTTCAGGAAAACCTGACGGAAATTTACTTAAGGCTATTGAAAATACAGTTGGTGGAGGAACGGATTTTGGTTATGCTGATCAAGCAAATTCTTCATTATGGGGCCCAGAAGAAACTGTTAAATCATCAATGGCTATCAAAGGGCGAGAGGTTACTTATACTTCTATTCCCCAGTATATTATTTCAAACGAATTAAGTGGGGTGGGCAGTAAATCTTTCAGTAAGGTATGTGTGAATAATCAAAATTGTCCGTACTGTCTGATTTATATGACTCCTTATATGTAGGATTGATGGAGGACCATTATGCTGAAATTTCAAAAGTCAAAATTAAACGAATTCGGTAGTTTAATGATTGAGGCTATGGCTATGCTGGCCCTCATTTCTATGGTTACACCGATTTTGTATAAAAAATCAGCCGAACGTACAACTGAATTGCAAGATATTAATGCTGCCAGCGAGGTGCGTGCCTTGATTAAATCTTTGGATGATTATGTAACAGATCATTATGATGATATTATTCAGGGAAATACCGTAACACAAAATTGTAAAACCGCTTCTGTTAATTTTAGTGATATGAAAGCAACTACCGGCGAATCTACTCAGAAGAAAAGTATTAATATTAATCACTTTTGTGAGTATTTGCCTTATGGTTTTTTGGATAAAAATAAAGAAGCCCAAACCTCAAAAACATTTAGCAAGAATTATCAAGTCGTATTAAAAAAGGTTGATGGCGGTGAGGGGCGTAAAAGAGTTGTTACCGCATTTTTAATTACAGAACCAAGCGATGGCGGAACTTTTCCTAAGCTCAGAGCTTCTCGCATTGCATCAATGATAGGTAGTAATGGCGGTTATATTAATGTTGCTAATAACAAAGCTTCAGCAATGGGTACACAAGGTATTTGGAGTGT
The DNA here is from genome assembly GCA_949295995.1 of uncultured Pseudomonadota bacterium. Lineage (GTDB taxonomy): Bacteria > Pseudomonadota > Alphaproteobacteria > RF32 > CAG-239 > Scatocola. Next base: position 2,691 of record CASFNK010000038.1, on the reverse strand, counting down.
TGATGATTTAAATGATGAGTTAGGTGTTGCTGCTACAAAAGTTAAAGATGGAGCTATTATTGCCTCATCCGTACAAGGAATCGTTTCTTCCGGAGGAGGTGCTGATAATGAAAATGTATTGTATCGTAAGTATCGTACTAATCGAGAACTTAATACCATGGAAACGGATTTGTTAATGGGTTCCAGTGATGCTTTGGGAAATAATATTAAAAGTGTTAATCAAATGATTATTGCTGCAGGACGTCCGGCAAATTTTGCTGAAAATGCCGGTGATGTTGAGTCTGCCCTTTATATCAAAAATGGTGGTGCAACAATCAAAAGCGGTATTAAAGCGGCAGATGGACAGTTCGTGGTTGATAATGCTGGTTCTACAACTGCGGTGAAATTTATTGCTGATAACTTTTTAGCTGAGAGCAATGTTTTACGATTGGGCGACGGTACTACGGGCTTTAACGCAACAAATTCCGGTTTAACTTTAGGGTATAGCGGTGGTTCTTGGAGTGCAGATACCGGTGTAACCGGAGCGCCCGTGAATATTAATGCTAACACTAAAATTACAGGAAATCTTCATGTAACGGGGAATGAGTATTTAGGTGGTGATTTGCGTGTCGCAGGGGTGATTGATGCCAATAAATTACATGCCAGAACTCAATTGTCTGTTGGCGGGACATCGGCGGCACCGACCAATGCAATTGTAACCGAAACAAGTTCGGTCTTTAAACAAGCAGATTTTCGTGTCGGTGGTACCGGATCAACAGATGCACGATTGTTTACAAATGCTACTCAAAGTATTTTGCGGGGCGGAACGGCTGGGTTGCTTTTGGAATCTTCTCAAAACGTGTTAGTGCAAAGTAATACTTCTAGCGGTAAAGTAGAAGTAAAGTCCGGTGCCGGAGGAACATTGATTGATTCAACAGGTGAAATCAAACTTACAAGCGGAAGCTCTGATGCTACTCCGATTTCGCTAAATGAAACCATGATGAAATTATATCCGCAATCTGCTCAGATTAAATCAATAGTCAATTCTTTATTGGTCGGAAATACCGAATCAAGCAGCAACGAAAATTCGGCAGGAGCTGCTTATACTAAAGCTGATGTTGAAAACAGAAGATTAAAAACCAGAAGAATGCGTTTGGTGGTGGCTGACGGAAATGGTACGGATGGGTTTGTCGTCGATCCCGGCGGTACAGGTATCGGAGGAGCCGCAGCTCTTGATACCGGATATGCTTCTATGCGTGGTAAATTTTCGGTCTTAAATAATGATTCAACTAATGTTTTTCAAGTTAATACAAGTAATCAAAAAGATGCTATGGCGGATAATCCGGCAACAGTAGTTGTGAATGATGATTATATGAAAATTAATAATATGGTAGATGCATCTCGCGTGTTAACTGTTGATGTTAAGGCTGCGCAAGCTGCAGAGACTTCTACGGCCAACAAGGGGGAAGTTTACATTCGTAAAGGTGTTGTGGAATTAGCAACCAATACCAGCACGGGTGTAGGGACGTTGGATAAGCATAAAGGTTATGTGAAAGCTGACCGTTTTGTGGCTAACCATAATTTAGATAGTGGTGCTTTAAATAAGCCTTCGGATTTTAGTGGTGCTATTCAACAAGGTGCATCAGGGGCTTATGACTATTACCAGGTAAATCCGGCTTATACTTCCGTGATGCATGATATTAAACTGACAACAAGAGGTGGGGCTCGTTTGAGTGATATGTTGCCAGATTTTATTAATAAAGGTATCTATATCGTTGATAATACTTACAAGGAAGATGCTGTCGGCAGTAACTGGTCAAACCGTGATGCAAACGGTTATCATTCCGGTGCCTTTAATCCAACAGGAAGTTTTGCCGATTGTGGAACAACGCATACTTGTGCCGTTAGTCCTTGGGCCGGTTTTGTTCCTGCTCCTCAATGTCCTCCGGGATATTTAAAGGTTATTACTTTGACGCCGGCTACTTTTTCTATGGCTCAAGCCGGTATTCCTGGACCTAAAACCTCAACCAAGCCTGATTTAATTATTGATTATAATGTTCGTGATCCTAACGAATATGTAGATGGTTATGCCGGTACAAAATATTATAATAAGTCAGGATATGTAACAACAGCTCCTACTCCATTGTATTTCCAGAAAAATACTTGGCTGCGATCGATGGTGATTCCTTATATGCCGGGTAGTGATAATGCTAATTTCAGAGGTTGGAGTGCGGTTATGGGATTTATTTATCCATATTCTTATTATAAAAAGTATATTGAGTTATTAGGGTTGACACCTAGTGGGGCGGATACCAAAACCGTGATTTGGAATCTTTTCCCCGTTTATAATCAGTCATTAGAAGGTTATGCGACGGTCTATTGTTATTTTAATCGCGCGGAATCGGCATGGAATTCTAATTTGGTTGATAAAACTTATGACCAACTCAATGCTTTTAGAGCTGTACACCAAAAAAATAACGCTAGTTATGTCGATCGTTTGAACGATCCGACTTTGGGTTATACAGATCCTTGGTAATTTGCTTGAGAATAAACGCCCCGCAAAAACGGGGCGTTTTTTTGTAACAAGAAAACTACCGGCTAGGCCGGTAGTTCCGGAGAGCTTATAGCTTTACAGATAAAAAACTCCTTTGCTAAAGTAAGTTAGACGGTTTGGCACAAGTCTAACAAAAGCAAAGGAGTTTTTTTATGAAC
>CASFNK010000037.1 GCA_949295995.1 uncultured Pseudomonadota bacterium | reverse complement strand
GGACAAACAAAAAAGTTTATCCTGCTTGTCCTTTTTATTGACGCTAACGCTCAGTAGCGCCTGCTAAAAAGCACAGCGCATTATAATCTTTTTTAGTTTGCTAAATGGTATTTTAAGGGGATATTATTGGTCGCAACTGTACAAACGCAGTCAGTCTTATTCGCGCTAATGCCCTATTTCGACCACTCCTCCGAAGAGGATTTTGTTTGTAAGATGTTTTTCAGACACCACAACCGGTCTCCCGATTGCAAGAAACATATTACCTAAACTATTTTATTTTGCAAATAAAAAAACACCTCTGAAAATTTCAGAGGTGTTTTTAATTGCAAAAGTTTTGATAAAACTTTTATTCTGCCGGAGAGTAAGCCTTAGCTTGCTTCTTTGCTTCATCTTCCGTTCTGGCTACGTTTACCAAAATGGTTTGTGAAACTTCAGGATGCAAGTTTAGTTTTACTTCGTAAACACCCAAGTCTTTAATGGTGTTTTCGAGGTAAACACAACGGCGTTCTACATCAAAACCAGAGGCTTTAATTGCAGCGGCAATGTCACGGATGGTAACAGAACCATACAATTGTCCGGTTTCAGCTGCTTGACGAATCAATACAGCACTATAACCTTTCAAAGCCTCAGCTTTAGCAGTAGCTGCTTCCAACAATTGTTTGTTGTGTGCTTCTAACTCGGCTTTTTGTTTTTCAAAATAAGCAACGTTTGCTTCTGTTGCGCGCAATGCTTTGTTTTGTGGCAAAAGGTAGTTACGGGCATAACCGTTCTTTACGTTTACTTTGTCGCCCATTTTACCTAATTTATCGACATGTTCCAAAAGGATAATTTCCATAGTCATTCTCCTTTACTATTGAGCAACAAACGGCAACAAGCCGATGTAACGTGCACGTTTGATTGCCTTAGCCAATTCTCTTTGCTTCTTTGCAGAAACAGAAGTAATACGGCTAGGAATGATTTTACCTTTTTCAGAGATGTATCTTGAAAGCAATTTTACATCTTTGTAGTCGATTTTGAGACCGTCTTCACCTGAAAACGGACAAGCTTTTTTTCTCTTAAAGAAAACTTGTTTAGCCATTACGTTCTCTCCTATTCTTCAACTGAATCTTTGTCGCTGGAAGATGAATCTTCGCTGAATTCATCAACTTTAACCGTCATATAACGAATAATATCTTCGTTGAAACGCATAATTCTTTCGAATTCTGCAATAGCTTTTGCCGGAGCGGCAATGTTCATTACAACGTAATGACCTTTGCGGTTTTTCTTAATGCGATAAGCGAGATTTTTTAAACCCCAGTTATCTACGCGAACAACCTCGCCGCCTTCTTTTTTGATGATATCGCTCAAGTCAGATACGATTGAGCTTACTTGAGAGGCACCGAGATCTTGACGTGCAATCAGCACGCTTTCATAATTTGCCATATATAAATCTCCTTATGGATTCTCAACAAATAGCCGACCTTATTAGCCGACCGGTTAATGTATAGCCGATATTCTCATACCGGCAAGGACGCTCGAAATATACAACAAAATCCAGAAATTTCAAGCATTATTTAAATATAAATTAATCTTTTTGAGCTATTTATAACTTAATTATCACAAAAAACCGGTTGTAAAATGAAAAAATGTTATCTTGCCATATTCGGATTAGTCCTTTTAAGTGCTTGTATGAATCAGTTTGAGATTCCAGGAATACAGCCGCAAAGACGTTTTCGCTATGCTAATGAGGAAACAGAAATTAGTCTGTTGCAACCTTTTACACGTGTGATTGTCAGATGCTATTCCACCAAATATGAACCGGCTGAAACCTGCGCTCAATTCTTTGAAGAAAAAGGATATGTGCGTTTTCGCAATATTCCGTATAAAACCGCTAATTATGACTTTTTGAAGGCAAACGGGTATCCCACACGTCGTTGGCGTCCGGGCGAAATTACCCCGCGTTGGTAGCAGGTTAAAACTATGCTGGCTAGAGTTAACACAGTTGCTTTTAACGGATTGGAAGTTTTAGATGTCGATTTGCAGGTGCAAATTTCTTCAGGTTTGCCCGCTTTTACAATCGTTGGTTTGCCCGATAAAGCCGTAGCCGAAAGCAAAGAAAGAGTGAGAGCCGCTCTGCAATCTTTGGGGCTTTCTTTGCCTGCCAAAAGAATTACCATTAATCTTGCACCGGCCGATATGCTCAAAGAAGGCTCGCATTTTGACTTGCCGGTGGCTTTGGGGCTCTTGGCAGGTATGGGTGTCGTGCCGCAGGAAGAACTTTCCGGCTATGTGGTGCTAGGAGAACTTGGCTTAGATGGCTCAATCATTTCGGTTAACGGAGTGTTGCCGGTTGCAATTCATGCCAACTCTTTGGGAAAAGGAATTATTTGCCCTCAAGCCCAAGGCTCGGAAGCCGTTTGGTCGGGTATTAAAGATATTTTGGCAACCGATAATCTCTTGAACCTTATTAATCATTTCAAAGGAAAAGGCAATATTCCTTTTCCGAAAATTGTGGAACAAAAGCCTGATTTCGGCACTTTGGATATGAGCGATGTTAAAGGTCAGGAAAATGCCAAAAGAGCCTTGGAAATTGCTGCGGCGGGCGGACATAATTTGTTGATGTCGGGACCTCCGGGTGCCGGAAAATCAATGCTTGCGGCAAGACTGCCTTCAATTTTGCCGCCTTTAACACCGCAAGAGGCACTGGAAACCAGCATGATTCACTCTATTGCCGGAGAACTCAAAGACGGTAAACTCTGCTTTAATCGTCCTTATCGCGACCCGCATCACTCGGCTTCAACTCCGGCATTGGTCGGCGGTGGTCGCAAGGGAATCCCAGGGGAGATTTCCTTAGCCCACAATGGGGTTTTATTTTTAGATGAGTTGCCGGAGTTTAACCGCTCTACATTAGAGGCGTTGCGTCAACCTCTTGAAAACGGCTATGTAACAATCTCACGCGTTAATGCGCATACGGTTTATCCGGCCAAATTTCAGCTGATTGCCGCCATGAATCCTTGCCGGTGCGGAAATTTCGGTAATCCGGAGCTGGAGTGTCCAAGAGCGCCCAAATGTGCCGAAGAATATTTGGCAAAATTATCGGGACCATTACTCGACCGTATTGATATTCATATTGATGTTCCGGCGGTTAGCCCATGGGAAATGGCCGAGGTGAAAAAAGGCGAAACTTCGGCTGTTATCAGAGGAAGAGTTATTCAAGCCCGCGAAATTCAAAGGCAAAGATTTATTAAACTTGATGAGCCGCAACTTACAACCAATTCTCAGCTCAGAGGACAGCTTTTGGAAGATGTGACCAAGCTGGACCATGAGGCCGAAGAACTGCTCATCTCTTTTGCAAACAAAAATCATCTCTCGGCGAGGGCTTATCATCGAACTTTGCGGTTAGCAAGAACAATTGCGGACTTGCAAAATACTACAAACGTTCTTAAAATGCATATTGCCGAAGCTCTGTCTTATCGAAGAAAACAATCGGCGAAAACACGTTAGGAGCCATAGTTAATGAAAATTATAAAATCTGTGCTAGTGATAACTTTTTTAACCTTGCTTGCCATGAGTGTCGGAAATCCAGCATATTCAAGCGATACCGGCGAAGTAAAAATAATCAGTCGCCAGATTGAGCGCAATATTGATCGCGTTGAAAATAGTGCGGAAGTTAGACGCGCAACTTTTAAAAATAATTTTCGTCCTAACCCAAATAAGTCAAATCGTAAATTTTCAGGTCCGATATTCGGCGACAATGATTGTACCAGACGTTCTTGTGGCGGAGCTATGTTCGGTCCGCAAACGTGTAAAAAAATCGAGCTCCCTTGTGAAGATTGTGGTGAGACACCAAAGCCGGTTAAGCCACGTCCTAATATCAAAAATTATGTAACCTTGGAAGAAGATATTTTTGAAGCTATTCATCATCGTTGCGGTGATTTTGCTCCTTTGCAATTGGAATGGGTTGATTTTCGGATTAAAAAAGGTCGTGATATTGGTTATTCCCGTAATTTGGGAAATTACAGATTTCGTATTTTCGGATGTCGCCGCGACCAAAAACACGCCATTTTAAATGAAGGGCGGATTATGCAAAAAGATATGCAGTTTATCCGCATTTTTGAGGATAAAGTTAAAGACTGCTACAATATTGTCAAAATTCCGAATGATATATGTTTGGATGGCGTAAATAAACCTTTACCGGAATATATCTTAACCGCAGAAATTACCGACTATTTTATGAATTTGTGCGATGAATATGATTGGAATGACGCAAAAAAAGAAAATTTGCGTACCGGTTCGGCGCAAATGACCATTACATGGCGTTTGATGGATTTGAGCAAATCAAATGTGTTGTGGAAAGGAACTTCCGAAGGATATTCCGAAGTTAAAGATGGCGAATATAATGCCGAAATGATTTTGATTGAAAGGGCCTTTGCCGATGCCGTTGATAATCTGCGTCAATTGCCGGGGTTTGAAACTCAGTTGGCAGTTCGTCAAAATCCTGCTGACTTGGCTGAGCAAAAACAAGCCTTGATTGCAATGGAAAGACTAAATGATCCGGTTAAATGCCAATATCAACCCGAACTTGAAAAAGCTCAGACGGTTTGTCCTTTAACGGCTGAGGCTGAAGTTGAGGAAAAAGGCGGTGTTGTCTCTGACGGAAAGGCTTGTCCGGCGGATACAAATCCGGAATTGTTAGCTTTTTGTCCGGCAGATAACCCGAATTGTAATGGTAGTTTGGAAGAATTAACGATTTCTCAAGTAGAAACACCTATTGAAGAAAACAGTAAAGCTGTTGATATGGGTGGTGTTTTATCTGATAGAGAAGCTGAAATTGCCGAAGCGGCTGCTAAAGCTAAAGAAAGAACCATTCAGTATGAAGTAGCCGAAAGTTCTCAAGATTTCTGTCCTTTAGATGAAGATGGTAATCCTCAATGTGGAGACGAGGTTGCGGTTGCCGAGGCTCCGGTTACGCCTCCGACAGAATTTGTTGAAGAAGAATTTAACCAAGCAGATTTGTTTGTTGAGGGTGAAGGTGCCGAAGAAGGTATTTGGGTTGATGTTCCTTGCGACCAATTATCTCCTGATGATCCCGATTATTGCGAACCATCAATGTTTGGTTTCTTGAGAGAAAAAGACTTAAGTTGTGAGCCCTCTGTTTTTGATAAGATGTTTGGTACCACCCCGTCTTGCGCATTGGAAGCTGAACAAGTTATCGAAGTCTCAGATTTTGTTGAAGAAGAATGCGATGGAGTGTCTTGTGTTGCGGCTTTAGGTGTTGAAGAAAGCTGTGATATGGAGACTTGCGGAATTCAAGAAGTTGAAGAAAGCTCCGGTTTTGTTGATATGAGCGGAGAAAGTACAACGGATAATCAATCTTGGACAACATTGAAAGTTGCTCCGGAAGAAACACAAGATATGTTGGAGAGAAATCAACTCTGTATTATCAACCGTGGATCTTATGATAAACTCACTCCTGAGAATATTTATAAAGTTCGTGCCTCAGTGGTTGGTGTTACGAATGCCAATGGAGTTAAAGGTGCTGGATTGCTGATTTCTGACCAATTTGTCTTAACCTCTGCCGACTTAGTGATTAAAGAGAATAATCGCTATACCATTAAGACGATTAACGGGGTTGAAATGAGCGGTCGTGCGGTTCGCGCCAATATTAAGAAAAACACTGCGCTCATCTTGTTAGACGAAAAGACCAAGTTTACACCTTTGTCTTTGAACTTGGAGTTGCCGACAGTCGGCCAAGGCGGATTTATGGCCTTGGGCTTGTTTGAAGACGAAGAAGGCGGCGAAGGTTATCTCGATAACAAAGGTAAAGTCAGCGGCTATCGCTATTCTGATGAAAAAGGAACCGAAGTGATTGTTGATACCTTTGTTCAACAAGTTACAATCGGCAGTGTCTTGATTGATAAGAACGGAACAATTGTCGGCTTGTCCCATATTTCTAAGCAAGAAAGCGATGATTCCGACTTGTTCTTGCCAATTAGCACGGCGATTAACTCGGTTGGTTTGGATATTTGCGGACAAATTGCAAAGGCTCCGAAAGTTCCGATGGCGGTGATTAAGCCGGTATCAACGGCAATTGACAGTTTCACCGGTTCTAAAGAGCCAAAACCAATGAGTGCTAAAGGTCGTAAATAAGTTATAGCCCCTGCCAAAAAGCGGGGGCTATTTTTATGATTAAAGCTAAAATGGACTTGCAAAAGTAAAGAGTTTTTCCTAAATATTATAATAAGTGAAAATATTAAAGGGAAAATAAATGACCACAATATTATGCGTTCGTAAAGGCAACGAGGTTGTTATGGCCGGAGACGGACAGGCAACTTTGGGTGAAGCCGTCGTTTTTAAGTCAAAATCCGTTAAGGTACGCCGTATCGGTAACGGCAGTATTATTGCCGGATTTGCAGGTGCGGCCGCAGACGGAATAACTCTTATTGAGCGTTTGGAAGAAAAACTTGAAAAACACGCAAATCAACTCAAAAGAGCAGCCGTCGAGTTGGCTAAAGATTGGCGTATGGATAAATATTTACGCCAGTTGCAGGCATATATGATTGTGGCAGATAAAAATGTTTCTTTGGTGATTTCCGGAACGGGCGAAGTAATGGAGCCCGATGACGGCATTATCGGTATCGGTAGCGGCGGAAATTATGCCATGGCGGCAGCGAAGGCTTTGTATGATGTGGAAGGCTTAAGTCTTGAAGATATTGCTCGCAAAGCCTTAAAAATTGCCGGTGATATTGATATTTACACCAATCATAATGTTATTGTAGAGAAGGTTAATTAAAATGGCTGTATTTTCTCCGCGCGAGATTGTCTCGGAATTGGATCGTTTTATTGTCGGGCAGACCGAAGCTAAAAAAGCGGTGGCAATTGCTTTGAGGAATCGTTGGCGTCGTATGCAGTTGCCCGATAGGCTCAAAGAAGAAATCGTGCCGAAAAATATTTTAATGGTCGGACCGACCGGTGTCGGTAAAACCGAAATTTCTCGCCGGTTGGCAAAACTGGCTAAGGCGCCTTTTATTAAGGTTGAGGCAACCAAATTTACCGAAATCGGCTATGTCGGAAGAGATGTGGAATCGATTATTCGCGATTTGGTGGAAAATGCCATTCACACCACAAAAGAAGAAATGCGCAAAAGTGTGGCGGCTAAGGCTGAAATTGCCGCCGAAGAACGGGTGCTGGAGGCTTTGGTCGGGATTAATGCCGGTGATGACACTAAGCAAAAATTCCGCAAACTTTTGCGAGAAAACCAGCTCAACGACAAAGAAATTGAAATCAGCGTGTTAGATAACGGCAATACCTCTATGCCGACAATTGATATTCCGGGAATGCCGGGTGCGCAAATGGGTATGATTAGTTTGGGTGATTTGCTCGGTAAACCCTTTGGCGATAAATATAAAACCAAGAAAATGACTGTCGGTGATGCCTATAAGGTATTGATGGACGAGGAAAGCGACAAGCTCTTAGATAATGACGCAATTACGCGTGAGGCTATCAAAGCCGTTGAAAATGATGGTATCGTCTTTATTGATGAGATTGATAAAATTGCCGGCAAAGAAGACCGCAGAGGGTCGGATATTTCTCGCGAAGGCGTGCAAAGAGATTTGTTGCCTCTAATCGAGGGAACAACCGTTGCCACCAAATACGGCATGGTAAAAACCGATCATATTTTGTTTATTTGTTCGGGAGCATTTCATCTCTCGAAACCTGCGGATTTGTTACCTGAGTTGCAAGGTCGTTTGCCAATCAGAGTTGAGCTGAAAGCCTTAAGCAGAGAGGATTTTGTAAAAATCTTAACCGAGCCGGAAGCCAATCTGATTGAACAATATGAGGCTTTACTCAAAACCGAGAATTTTGATTTGGAATTTGCTTCCGAAGCAATTGAAAAAATTGCCGATATGGCTGTGATTATCAACGAAAATGTTGAAAATATCGGTGCCAGACGCTTGCATACGGTTTTGGAAATTTTGTTGGAAGACATCAGTTTCACCGCCTCTGACAGAAGTGGAGAGAAGGTTGTTATCACACCGGAAATGGTGGAGGAAAAACTCTCTAAATTTACCCAAGCCGGAGATTTATCGAAGTTTATTCTCTGATGGAAAAATCACAACAAAGTATTTTGTCTGATAAACTCGCAATCTATGTGCATTGGCCTTATTGTTTGAGCAAATGTCCTTATTGCGATTTTTTTAGCAAGGTTGATAAGCGGGTTGATCAAGATGAGGTGATTGACTCATATCTTGATGATTTGCGTTTTTACCATGATTTAACGGCGGATAACCGCGTGCAGAGTGTCTTTTTCGGTGGTGGAACGCCCTCGTTGATTGCTCCGCGAAATATTGAAAAAATAATTGATTGCGTGAACGAACTTTGGAGCTGTCAAGACAAGGTTGAAATCTCTTTAGAGGCTAATCCTAACACAAATCATAAAAACCTCTTTTCTGAATTGAAAAAAGCCGGAATAAATCGTTTATCTTTAGGGGTTCAGGCCCTAAATAATCAAGATTTGCTTTTTCTAGGGAGGACCCATAATTTAACTCAGGCTTTGCAAGCCATTGAGGAAGTTGTAAGTGTTTTTGACAATCATTCGGTTGATTTGATTTATGCCAGACCCAATCAAGAGCTTAACCAATGGCAAAGCGAACTTGAGCAAGTTACCAATTTTGGCTTAAAACATATTTCTCTTTATCAATTGACAATCGAAGAGGGGACGGTTTTTGCCCGCAAAGGAATAGAACCTTTAGAAGAAGAAAAAGCGGCTCGAATGTATGCTTTTACCCAACAGTTCTTAAAAGAAAAAGGCTATCCTCAGTATGAAATTTCCAACTTTGCGCATGAGGGGTATCAATCAATCCATAATTTGGCTTATTGGCGAGGTGAAGACTATGTGGGAATCGGTCCTTCGGCACATGGGCGGTTGCATTTGGGAAATAAGATTTTGGCAACAACCTATCATTTGCAACAAGAAGAATTAAGCCCAAGAGAACGAGCCGAAGAACTCATCATTATGGGGTTGAGAATTGTAGAGGGAATCGATAAAAAACGATTCTATCGGCAATGTGGTTTGAATTTTGATAAGTTTGTTAATCAAAAGGCTCTTGTGGATTTGGAAACTCATGGCTATTTGCAAAATAATGACTTAACCTTAAAAGCGACCCCAAAAGGATTTTTGGTATTGGATAAGCTCATTGAAGAGCTTTGTTCTTAGTCAACAACGCCGTAATTGCCGTTTACCAAAATCAGCAAAAGCACTAAAAAGAATATCATTGAAAAGCCGGCACGAACCGAAATGTTGTCGGTTACTTTGTTGTATTTGTTCATCAAAAAAACAAATATCGGAGAGGTCAGAAGCAAGGCGATGACATAGCCGGGGTTAGGTGCAATACGCAGAGCAAGGGTTTTGGATGTGATAAGTGCCCAGCTGAAGCCGACAATATAAAGTCCGACTTTGACGATTTTCCACTCAAAAACATCGCGAAAAAAACCGATAAATCCGGGTTTGACGGTTTTTACATAAAAGAAAGTGTTGTAAGTGCCGCTGACAAAAGTGGCTATAACCAAATAAAAAGCAACGCCTTGCCAAACATTTGAGCCATGCATGGCAATTTCTTTGGTAATAATACTCATGCCGGCAAAGGCAAATATGACCGGAAACATATAATAAACCAAGGCTTTGGAAACCGGTGATTTAAGCATGCGCCAGTAGCTGAAGGTAAAACCGAACAGTATTAATACAAGAGTTATAAAAACGGTTCCGTCCTTAAATAAATTCCAAAAAAGGTGCGGGGTTAAAATCCACCAAAAAACGGTGGTGATGAAAGCCGACAATGCCATAACACGTGAGGTTGGGCCGGCTCCGTATGCCGCAGAGGCAAAAAATAAGTGTGAATCATAAATTCCTATGAGAACACCTTGAGTAATCAGTAAAAAATAATAATAAGCATTGTCGGGAATGGATAAAAAAAATAAGGACGGAAGAAAGCATAGAGAAATGCCATAGCCTCGCCAGATGCCTAACAAATAGCCGTTAAATTTATAGTGCTGATTTACCAATGTATAGAGGGCGGTAAAAAAGCCGTAAATCAATCCGTTGATGACCCAAAGCATAAATGTCTCCTTAAACCTAACTTCAAAGATATAAGAACTTTTTGGTAAGATTAAAGAGATGAATTTCCTTGCAAAATAAAATAGTTTGGGTAATATGTTTCTTGCAATCGGGAGACCGATTGTGGTGTCTCAAAAACATCTCAAAGATAAAAATCCTCCATTTCGGAGGAGTGGTTGAAATAAGGCATTAGCACGAATAAGACTGACTGTCTCTGATTACAGTTGCGACCAATAATATCCCCTTAAAATACCATTTAGCAAACTAAAAAAGATTATAATGCGCTGTGCTTTTTAGCAGGCGCTACTGAGCGTTAGCGTCAATAAAAAGGACAAGCAGGATAAACTTTTTTGTTTGTCC
>CASFNK010000036.1 GCA_949295995.1 uncultured Pseudomonadota bacterium | reverse complement strand
GCAACGGCGTTATGCGTTGTTGGTTTAAGTAAGCAAAAGGAGAAAGACCATGATAAAGAAAAATTTATTAATTGCAGGAGCAATGCTGTTGATTATGACCGCTTTCTCCGTAAACAAAGTACAAGCGCAAACTTGTGTTATGCCGCCGTCATGCGAGGATTTGGGCTATACGATGACGGAAGCAGATTGCGCATCTGCCGAAAAGATATTGAAATGTCCGCATGACCAAAGCAAAATGTTTTGCCTGACTATGGCGGAAATAGACCCCGGAAGCAGCGGTAATGCCGGAGATATTTTATATGAAGACCATACCACCAGAGCTGATTATGTTTATATGGTTGATAACCGAGCTATCGGCGTTGTCTTTGACCCGGTTAATCGTTTGGCTATCGCTTTGGATGAAGGATACTATAGGTGGGCTATGCTTACTTCTCAGATTTATTATCGGAAAAATAGTTCTATGGATTGGACATACTTAAACGTGGCACTGCAGTATGGCATTGATGAGAAGGATGTACTGAAGGATTTAATGAATTGCGAAACTAATGCCTTAACTTGTGGGAAGGGCGGAAAAGAGAATACTGCTATAATTATGGCTCAACAAACAGAACTTCAAAATTTAGATGAAAGAAATAAAAATATAAATTATTTTTCTGCGGCTGACTATTGCTATAAATATCAACCAGGGTCGGTTAGTTCGGTCAAGAGTTGGTTTGCAGCCGGACAGTGGTTTTTACCCAATGTGGCAGAGCTTAATATATTGTATCAAAATAAAGATAAAGTAAATGCAGCTTTGCAAAAAATAAATAGAAATGTATTGCAATCTGGTCGTTATTGGGCCTCTACTAGGTATGTTGAACGGAGTGCGTGGGCACTTGAAATGGTGAATGGAGAGTTGAGAACCTACGACATGTACGATTATACTCATTACGTTCGTCCGGTTCTAGCTTTTTAAGGCTACATGAGTAAAAAAAACGGGGTGATTACACCCCGTTTTTTATTGTGCTGTTTCGATTGCTTCACAAGCGTAATATCCATAACAGCTGGTTGCACTAGGTTTCATTCCGGCAGCAGTACAATCTTCGGGACGATATTGGTATTGTTCTTGGCAACATCCCAGATAATAGCCACTTTCATACGGGCATTCGCCAATCGGGCGATATCCCGCCGGACAACCGTGTCTTGTATAGCCGGCTTGAGGACATGTTTGCGGAGTGTCATAGGTTAATTCATCAGAAGAGTAATAATTTGAGTCGCCGCTACTTTCGGTGCTGTCTCCGGTGTTGGGCGTGTTAATAATGGAACGAACGCCCGCTTGAGATATATTAATGAAAGTAAACATTGAAAAAGTTATTATAGCCAATATTTTAATCATGACAGAATCCTTTTAATATTTCTTGAAAAAAGCATACCTAAATATAGTTACGATTTTGTAAATATTTGCTTCTTGGGCATAAAAAAGACGGTTTCTTATATTCTGAAACCGTCAAAGAAGAAAGAAATTTTTAGTGGGTTTGTAATCTTTTTCGTAATAATTCATTTTTTTCTTGGAGCTTCTCTCGCTTTAATTGTTCAATTCTTATGAGGTTTTTCCAAATATGGGGTCCTTCTTTGCAAGTGAGCATATCCAAACGGACATATTCAAAGCGCAGGTCTTGTGTGGCGTCGGCTTTTTCCATGTTCCCTCCTTGTTCTGAACAAGGTTATTATAAGCTGATTTTTTTCATTATTCCAGTACTTTAAATGATTTTTGAAAATTTGTTCTTCTTTGGGGAAAAGTTAGAATGTTTGTATTTTTTAGAGGAGAATAAATTGTGGTGCTATAGTTCTCTCATCAAGAAAAAAAGCTCCCAAAATATGATCTGTCCCCCGAAAGTTGGACAGTAAAAAAAAGTCCCGAAGATTGCGATAGCAATTTTCGGGATAATTTTTTATACTAAACCAAAACAGGAAAGGACAGAGCATGAAACATCATAAATTTACAAACGAAGAACGAG
>CASFNK010000035.1 GCA_949295995.1 uncultured Pseudomonadota bacterium | reverse complement strand
TCTACTTCTCCTTCATCATTGATTGATAAATCTTCTTTTGTTTGTGGTGTAACGGGTATGGGCTCTTTTACTGCCTCAAATTGTTTAATAATATCTACAACTTCCTGCGGCGCACTAAAAATATTGCTAATATTTTGAAATAAGAAATTGCTCATAAAACCACGTCTTACAACTTCCAAAGCGTGAATTTTTCGAGGAATGGACAATACTTTTTCGGCATCAAGGGCAATCATTTCGCCGTCATCATCTTCACCGTAAACAGGAAAGAAGTTCAGAAGTTCGCGAATATGTTTCTTGCGAGTATCACTATCTCCACCGCCGCGAGATGTATCTGCACTTAAATCGTTAGCAAATTGTTCAAAAATATCCAATGTTCGAGCCGGATCAAAGTCAAATACATAAGCATTCTCTTTTCGGTATAATTCGCTTCCAACTTTGAATAAACAGGGATTTTGAGCCCTAAAGGCCGCTTGCATATAAAGTGCCGGACTTTTGACATTACTGAGCATAAAAACTGCAGTCCATTCCGGAACTGTAATACCGGTTGTAAGTTGCCCAACCGAAAGAGTTATTGTTTTATCATGCTCTTTGATTGCTTTTCTTACCTTATCCAGAGCTTTTTTATTTTCGCTGTCATCATCAATTTTGCCATCGCCTGCGGCTAAAACAATTTCATAATCCTTGAAAACATCATGTTTTTGGAGTTTTTTAGCCAAAGCTTTTGCACTATCAACTCGATTAAGCAACCAAAATGTATGTTTTAATTCATTTTGTAATTCCGGCGTTGAAAAAGGAAATTTCTCTTGGCTGACCAAAGCATCTAAAAATTTATCAACATCAGCTTCATATTTAAAACTTCCATTTGCATTGGTAATAAAAAATTCGTTCAAATCAAAAGCATATTCTTCTGTTTCGCCATCATTATCAAAATCTGCTCCTTTTTGAAGCTTATCTCGGATAATTTCAGACATCTGATAGGTATAAAGATTAAGTTGTGGCAAATTTTCGTAAGGGTTTTCCTCATCTTGAGAATAATCCCATTCTCGTTTTGCCTTTTGTTCATCAGCGTAGGTCCAGTTGAAAATGGCTTTTTCTTCAAACTTGCTGTTGGCCAAAGCCTTAAATGGAGTTCCGGACAGATGCAAGGTATATTTTCTTTTGATATGGTCAAAAGCAACGTCGGTGGTGTAGGTATCCACACCTTCGTGTGCTTCATCTATTATCAAAATATCCCAATCCAATTCAGCTACTTCTTTGAGTTTGTCATATTGTCCGCCAAAATAAATAGAACCTTTCATATCTTGCAGTGACACAAACTCTATACAACCTTTATGGTCTGGCTGGCTGATATGTTTGGTATATTGCTCTCGAGATAGGACATAAGGTTTTCCGATTAAACCATCTACTTGACTGACAAAGTAATATCCTGATTCCGTTCCCAAAAACTTGACATAATCTTCATACCAAGAATTAGCAATGGCCGGTCGGTTGGTTACAATTAACACTTTAGGAACATTAAGGCTTTTGCATAACGCATAGGCTGAC
>CASFNK010000034.1 GCA_949295995.1 uncultured Pseudomonadota bacterium | reverse complement strand
ATTTATTATCAACAATAACATAAATACCGTCTGCGTATCCTCTTACTTCTTATTCACTATCTTCTATAACTCGCTAGGTCTTTATCCGCTCAGCCCTCACAGGCCCGCTCCCCAGCGACAAGGGCGTTTATATGTCATCAAAACTCAGATGTCAATAACTTTTTTCAAAAAAATTTATGAAAGTTGTTAAAAAAATTTCGATAGCGCATAACCGCTTGATATGGCGAAATATTATCAGCAAAAATTTTTACTGTCAAGCACTAATAATAATAAAAAATTAAGAAATTTTCCCCATAATATTAAAGATTATGGATTCTTCAAGAAAATAACCTTTGGGATTCTCAAACATTAGGCTTGAAAGATTCTCTTTAGATATATTATATTAGTAGAGGTTAATAACATTTATTAGGAGGCTGCTATAGCTAAAGAAACAACAAATGCGCCAGTACGAGAAGATGACGGACCACGCATTAACGAAGATATTAGAGTAAAAGAAGTACGTTTAATTGATGAAAACGGTGAAAACCGCGGTATTGTTGCGATTAAGGAAGCATTAGAGCTTGCATCAGAAGCAGGTCTTGACCTGATTGAGATTTCGCCGCAAGCTGTTCCGCCGGTATGCAAGATATTAGACTACGGCAAATATAAATATGAGACTCAAAAGCGCAAAAACGAAGCCAAGAAAAACCAAAAGGTCATTGAAATCAAAGAATTAAAGCTTCGTCCGATGATTGATACCCATGACTATGAAGTCAAAATCAAGCAAGCTAAAAAGTTTTTATCTCAAGGCAACAAAGTCAAATTCACCATGCGTTTCAAAGGTCGTGAAATGAGCAATGACATGGGTAAAAATGTTTTGAACAACATTTTGGAAGACTTGGAAGGATTAATTAAAATCGATTCGGAGCCCAAACTTGAAGGGCGTCAAATGATGATGATGGTCTCTCCGGCATAAAAATTCCATTTTTTCAAAAAGGGGTGTAATTTCACCCCTTTTCTTTTACACCATGCTATGGACAACCTGTTTTTCATATAGCAAAAGCCAATAAATCATCATATATTGAACTCTATAATATAAGGAGTTGACATGAAAGACATAGAAGAGCTAACCAAACATGAGGCTGAAATTGAGCTTAAGCGCATTGCCGAGGAAATGGCAAAATCAGACATTGCCTACTATCAAAACGACAATCCTTATTTAACCGACGCCGAATATGATTCTCTCAAGAAAAGAAACGAAGAAATAGAAGCTCGTTTTCCGGAACTCATCCGAGCTGACAGCCCCTCAAAAAGGGTTGGTGCTGCGATAAAAAGCGGATTCGGCAAAGTTCCGCACCGTTTTCCAATGCTCTCCTTAGGTGATGTATTCAGCATTGAAGAGGTTGATGATTTTATTTTAGGCGTCAAACGCTTCTTAAACACCGCCAATGACATTATCTTTATGGCCGAACCCAAAATTGATGGTCTGTCTTTTTCGGCGCGGTATGAGCATGGGCGATTCGTTTTAGGGGCAACGCGCGGCGACGGCACCACCGGCGAAGATATTACCGACAACTTGCGCACGATTGCCCAACTTCCGCAAACGCTTCCCTCCGGAGTCCCTGATGTGTTGGAAGTAAGGGGGGAAGTCTATATGGCGAAAGAAGATTTTTTTGCCATTAATGAGAAATACCTTGCCGCAGGCAAAAAAGCCTTTGCCAACCCGCGCAATGCCGCCGCCGGATCTTTGCGCCAGCTTGATGCCAACATAACCAAAGAAAGAAAGCTCAGCCTTTTTGCTTACACTTGGGGGAAAGTCTCACAAAGATGTTGGAACTCGCAAGCCGAATTTTTTGAACGCTTGCAGGAATGGGGCTTTCCGACTAATCCCTTAAACAAATTATGCCATTCATTAAAAGAGGTTGAAGAAAACTTTAATCACCTAATGGAGATTCGCGCTCAACTGTCTTATGATATTGACGGCATTGTCTATAAGGTCAACGACATCGCTTTGCAAGAACGTCTTGGCTTTTTGACCCGCACGCCGCGTTGGGCGATTGCGCATAAATTTCCGGCCGAACAAGCCCTCACCCGCATCAAAGACATCCGCATTCAAGTCGGCCGCACCGGAGCCCTTACGCCGGTTGCTGACCTTGAACCCATCAACGTCGGCGGAGTGATTGTCTCACATGCCACCTTGCATAATGAAGATGAAATCAAGCGCAAAGACATCCGTATCAACGATATGGTGGTAGTACAGCGTGCCGGTGATGTAATCCCGCAAATTGTCAAAGTCATTTTGGATAAAAGACCGGCGGATTCGCAAGAATTTATTTTTCCGCATACTTGTCCGGAATGTGGCGCACATGCAATCCGCGAGGAGGACGAAGCCGTCCGCCGTTGCACCGGAGGGCTCACCTGCCCTGCACAAGCAATTGAGCGATTGATTCACTTTGTCTCGAGAGAAGGATTTAATATTGAGGGATTGGGAGATAAGATTATCGAAGATTTTTATCACGAGGGAATTTTACACTCTCCGGCGGATATTTTCACACTTGAGCAACGCAATGATGACGGCGATTTGTTCTCGCACCAAAAGAACTCAGCTCTGCATTTGGAATCGCGCGCCGGCTGGGGCAAGAAATCGGTTGAAAATTTATTTCAAGCCATCAACCAGCGACGCCTTATTTCCTTGCCGCGATTTATCTATGCTTTGGGAATTCGCCAAGTTGGAACGGCCACGGCCAGATTAATAGCCCAACATTATGGAAACTTTACCAACTTTATGACCGACATGAAAAATAAAGAAACCGCCAAACTGGTACAAATAGATGGCATTGGCGGGGCTATGGCTAAAGACATTGTCGAATTTTTCCAAGAAGAACATAATTTACAGACCATTCAAGACCTGTTGCAACAAGTCCGTGTTGAAGATTTTGAAGACAAGACAGACTACAACTCCCCCATTGCCGGCAAGACAATTGTTTTCACCGGAACCTTGGAGCGCATGGCTAGAGCCGAAGCCAAAGCCCAAGCCTTGAGTTTGGGAGCCAAAGTTGCGGGCTCGGTTTCTAAAAATACGGATTATGTTGTAATGGGGGCGGACGCCGGCTCCAAAGCGACCAAAGCCAAAGAACTAGGCATCACCATTTTAAGTGAAGAAGAATACCTTAACTTGATTAAGTCATAATATAAAAACCCCTGAAATCCTTTCAGGGGTTTTTATGCGTCAGATTTATGATTAACTATTAATTAAGATATATCATAAAAAGTTCTATTCGGCAACCTCATTTTAGCCAAATTTGACAAAGTTCACAAAACTGCAACAATTATTCGGTATCGACTTCCAAAAAGAAGAAATCAAAAGACTTTGCCATATAGACATTACCGAACATGATCAGGAACGCCCCCAAGACAAGTTCTCCCCAATTAGTATTTCCCAACCAACCATCCACAACATTCACCACCACGGCGACCGCATTACAAAACAAAGCCACCAACCAAAAGCGCCAATAATTTCCCTTAGTCTTACGCCAAGCGTTTCGCAATGAGCCGCTCCGACCGATTACCGAAGAAATCCAAGCAAACATGGGACGATAAAAAATCAAAGGGGTCATAAAAAGTAAAACGACTTGTATTCCAAGGTCATAGACATTATTTTCATCAACATATTGTTGAATAAAACTAAAGGTATATTCATCCAAGACATCGACGGGCAATCCCAAAAACAAAGGCAAAAAGGGCAAATAAGCCAATAATGTTGCCAAAGCCAAAGTTAAGAATAAAATCTTGGTAGAAGGGACCAAACTATCCACGACTTTTTTTGATAAGAAGTAAGGTTTTCTGCCAAAATAGAAACGAAAAAAGAAACAAGTAAACCAGTAATAGCCCACACACCAAAACACGAACCAAATACTGCCCATTCCGCCCAATAATTTAAAACCAAGGCTCAGCAATAAAAAGTTCACAAAAGAAAAAAGTCCGAAAACTTTTTGGTTCGCGTTCACATAATTCCAAGATTGTCTTAAACAATCCATTGCCGGAAAAATCTTAATAGTGTTATTAGTACTCATAAATTTTTAAAACCTCTATTTTTAGAGGAAAGGTAAACAGAAAACATCTTATTGTCAATGATATAAAGCTATTGCAATCTATAAAATTATCCCATAGAATACACTCTAAGGTTTTCCGAACAAATAATACTTGCGCTATGGTTGCTGATGTGAGAATATAGATTAATCACATAGGAGATAAGAGGCATGAGTAACAAAGAACTAACCAAATCCAAAATTATACGAACAGCGGCACAGAGTCTGGGAACATCATTACAGCAAAAAAGAAGAGAACTTGGATTAGGATTAGCCAACCTTTCTCAAGATACCAACATTCCCATGACATCAATTGACAAACTTGAATTGGGATTAAGCAACAAACTAAACTATGCCGTAAAATTAGCACTTTACTACAACTGTGAAATAAAAATCGAATTAGTATCGCCCACACACAATTCTCACAATTAAAACAAGAGATTATCCCCCCATAAAAGAATCCAACAACTTAGGAGGTTTCATAAATTTTTTGCGTCTTTTTTTCTTATTTTTTAATTTTGAGATTGCTTTAGTTTGTGGTTTATAAGGTAGTTTCAAACTAACTTTACGACAATTATCATCAAATTTCAAATATTTTAACCATCTTTCATCTAGCAATTGACGGAGCAGACGCTGTCTAATATTAAAAGTTTTATAATGGATCATAAACCCCAAATAAGAATTAATACTAGCCACCGCTTGAGAAATGAATTCAGAATTAGGCTTATGATTTTGCTCAATTTCTTTATTAAGCTGCATTATTTTAGCATAAAATTTTCCTTTAGTTCGATTTCCGATATATTCACGATTCGGTTTAACGACGGCTCCAATAAACTTTACCCCTTTAGAGTAATGTTGGAGATATATTTTTTTAGGATGAAGAGTTAAGTTAAGTTCAGATTTAATAAAATTTTTTAATTTATCAATAAGAGCAATCAAAAAACTTTTATCGCGATGAACAATAACAAAATCATCGACATATCGCCCATAATATTTTACGCCGCAAGTTTCCACCACAAATTTATCAAAAAAATTAAGATAGAAATTAGCAAAGATTTGAGAAGTTAGGTTTCCGATAGGTAATCCTTTATCTTTAGGCACAAAGAACAAACTTTTAGATTTAGGTAACCCGTACCAATCAGATTTTTTCCCTTTAATAAAACAATTCCTTTCAGGATTATTAAAAATCACCTTATAAATCAAATCAATCAATAAGAATTTATCTTGTTCAAAATACTGAGCCAACACAAATTCCCGTAACTTACGGAATAAAATTTTTTTATCAATACTCATAAAAAAAGACTGTATATCCATTTTAAGGATATAGCAGTCTTGAGTATAATTAGCGGAACATTGACGTATAAATTCCGCAATACGTTTAATTCCGAATTGAGTACCTTTTCCCTCACGACAGCTATAACTGTCATTAATAAACTGTTGTTCAAACAAATGATTAAGTTTATTAATAATCAAGTGGTGAACGATTCGGTCTCGAAAATCGGCGGCAAAGACTTCACGCTTCACTGGCTCGGTAACAATAAAAGCAATAGATTTTCCGGGACTATAGGCTCGGGAGTTAATATCTTTCCAAAGTTCTATGAGATTATCCTCAAAGTCCGCCTCAAAAGCCAAAGCATTTATGGTTCTGCGCTTATTTTTTCGACAATCATAATAAGCACGAAAAATCTCTTCTAAATCCACAGAACCATAATCAAGTTTATCAAAGAGTTCCAGTTGCATAAAATCACTCATAAATATTTTTTATCAAATAAGCTAGAACCGGACGAACGTAGTTATTGTTGTTGTTCTTATTGTTGTTGTTCTGATTACCATTATTCATATTCAAATTCCACGCATTGTTGTTTGAATACTCGGTAGAGGACCAACCTTCCGGTATCAGTCGCCCGTAAAGACATAACAGCTTACACTGTCGGCGACCCTTTTTTGATAAAAAAAATTGCTCACTCTTCTCTATTGTAAACATAGGGAAGATTCCGGCACATTAAGAAACTTTGCTTTTATTACGCCAAGAAGTTACTTGTTTTCCGATAGCATCTGTGAGCAAAGAAATTTCCGCCATTTTTTTTAAAGGCAAAATCTTCAAATCCACACACATACGAATTTCCAATTTTAAGAGCTCAAAATCGGCCATAAAATCTTCCAAGCACTCGACCTTGTTTTTAGCTTTATTTGCCCTATACAGATTACGAAAAAGGCACAAAGCATCACGTTTCATGTCTTGTCCTAAACTATATTTATATTCATGAGAAAATTTGCTGGTTACTTGAAAGACAGTAAGCAATAAATTATAGCTATCACGATAAATAGGCAATTCGCTATACAAAGCCATAGAAAAAACAACCTCTTATTGTACAAAATCTCTTAACATAACCAATATTACTTATCAACGCAAAGTTGTCAAGCAATTCTAAAAAGAATTGCTTGACAACCTGTAGATTATTTTTTTGACCGCCCCGCTAACGCGGGGACGAAAATAGGTAAATTGGTAAAAATTAAAAAGCTAGAACCGGACGAACGTAGCCATTGCCGTAGTCCTTAAAGCTGTTGCCCTGAAAACCATTATTCAAATTCAAACCCCACGCATAGTTGACTGAATACTCGGTAGAGGACCAATAATAATTATCAGTCAATGTTACGGCATTCACTTTCCGCAAAGACGCATTTACAACTGCCTTATTGTTATACAAAGTTTGAAGTTCCTTCATACTTGGTAAAAACCACTGTCCCTCAGCATACCAAACCTCATCCTGATAAACTGTACTTGGCTTATAACTGGTACAATATTCTGCCGCTGGATATTTTCCTGTTTTCCCGTTTGTTTTAACATACTCCATGATCGCTGCCGTATTTTGCTTACCATTTGTTGAACACGAAAACGCTTCACTACAATTCCCTAGAGTTGGGATATCAATCCTCTCCGTTGACCAATATAAACTCGTTTGATCTAACGCTACAGCCAAATGGTTTGCATCATCAAAAACCACACCGATTGGCGTTTTTGTTTTAATCAGTTCTGTTGAAAAGGTTTTATCCGAATACATAATATCCCCAACATGCGCCACCGTATTGCCATCAATTTCTTCTTGGCTCAGGCAAAACATTTTGCTTTGGTCATGTGGACATTTTAAGAATTTAACAGCATTGCCACAATCTGCTTCCGTCATCGTATAACCCAAATCATCGCATGACGGCGGCATAACACAAGTTTGCGCTTGCGCTTTGTTTACGGAGAAAGCGGTCATAATCAACAGCATTGCTCCTGCAATTAATAAATTTTTCTTTATCATGGTCTTTCTCCTTTTGCTTACTTAAACCAACAACGCATAACGCCGTTGCACCAATAATTATCCAAATCCTT